>JBGOTH010000049.1:0-10979 GCA_041476345.1 Methylomirabilia bacterium | reverse complement strand
GGACGCTCTGGCGAGCCTGAACAGTGCGCCGCAGGGCTTGTCCACCGAGGAAGCTCGGCGTCGACTTCGAGAATCCGGTCCCAACCATGTGGAAGAGACGCGGCATGAGCATCCGCGTAGCCAGCCCACAATGTTCGCGGGTTGGTTCCGTACCTCGCCTTTTCACTGTTTCCGATTCCATTGCCGCTGACCCCGATCCAGATCCTGACCATCGACATGGGGACCGATTCGCTCACGGCGCTCGGGCTTGGCGTGGAAGCGCCGGATCCACAGCTCATGCAGCGACCGCCGCGTTCGCGAAGCGAGCGGCTGTTCAATTGGCCGCTGGCCATGCGCGCGTATCTGTTCCTGGGTTTGATCGAAGCCGGAGCGGCCATGGCGGCGTTCTTCTTCGTGCTCCACCGCGGGGGGTGGTC
Source organism: Methylomirabilia bacterium (assembly GCA_041476345.1). Taxonomy (GTDB): domain Bacteria; phylum Methylomirabilota; class Methylomirabilia; order Rokubacteriales; family CSP1-6; genus VGLJ01. The sequence continues at coordinate 10,563 of JBGOTH010000049.1, read as the reverse complement.
GTACGGTGAGCGGTTGGCGCAGAGTCATCCGCTCTATCTGCAAGCGACCACGGCCTGTTTGAGCGCCGTCATCGTCATGCAGATCGTGAACGTATTCTCGTGCCGCAGCGCGAATCGGTCGGTGCTCTCGACAGGGCTGCTGGGGAACTCGTTGATCCTCTGGGGAGTCTTGCTGGAGATCGTCCTGATCCTGCTGATCGACTACACGCCCTGGGGGAATCTTATCCTCGGGACGGCGCCCATCGGGGGGCACGTGTGGCTTTTTGTCGCTCCGTTCGGCGTCGGTCTGCTGGTTCTGGAGGAGCTGCGGAAGCGGCTTGTAGGCCGAGCGCGCGATGAATAGCGGCGTGGCTACCTCACCTGGGGCGCCGTCGCCCCCCAAGCGCACCGTATTTCGGCCGACAACTGGTTGGATTCATGGACACGCGGGTTTGGCACTGGCCTTGCGCCGGCAGACGGGCGATGAGCACCAAATCCAGTCGTCGCGATCTCGCTGTCGCCACAATCGTCTCGGTTCTGACGCTGAGCGGGTGCGTCACCGCGTATGGTCGGGGCGAAGCAGCTCTCCGCGCCGGGCGTCCGGCCGAAGCCATCGCCGATTTGGAGAAGGCACGGGCGGAGGCGCCCGAGCGGCTCGACGTCCGCATCGCGCTGGGTATCGCGCGGTATCGCACGAACTCCTGGGACGTCGCGGCCGACGTCCTGGGAGGCGTCGTGGCCGAAGCGCCACGTCGTGCCGACGCTCGGCTCTTCCTCGGGCTGGCGCACCTCATGGGGGGCGATGTCGCCACCGCACGCGCCGATCTCGAGACGCTGCGCGGCCTCGACATTCATCCGCGCGTGGCATCTCAGCTCGACCGCGTGCTGCCGTTCCTCGGGCCGGATCTCGACGATCGGGTGCGCGATCTCGTCGCCGCCGACCTCGACGACGCGTACGACTGGGTCCGCGAAGTCGAGGCAGCCCACCGGACCGCACGTGCGCTGCTCGACCCCACTTGGAGCGGCCCGACCGATCTCTACTATCTGCACCGCATGCCCGTGCCGGCGCCGCGATGACGGTCACAGAGCGCGCCGAGCCGCCCGAGCCGTAGCGCGTGCTTTCGGCGCGCTCGCCGCGCTCGGCATCCGGCCCGAGTGGGCGGATCGCGTGGTCATGACGGCGTAACGACGGCGGACGACGGGGAGGGAATCGGCTGGGATCAGCGCCGTGCCCCGCGGCTGAGGTGACGGGAGACAGAGGAGGAGATTTGCAATGGCCCGTTTACGCGATATCGCGAGTGCGTTCGTCCTGCTCGCGGCGCTCGGGATAGCCGCGAGCTCGGCCGCTCAACCGCAGCAGACCGTGAAACACTCTGGGACGATCGTCGACGTTCACGACCGCGCCGGCGCGTTCGTCCTCGCCGAGGTGGGGCCGTGGCAGGTCCGCAACGGCGAGACGGTCGTGACGCGCCGGACGATCGCGCTCGGCCCCGGGACCACATTCGCGATCGTCAAGCGGACTCCGAAGGCACCGAACGAGTCTCCGGGTGACTTCGTCGAACTCCCGATCGACGCGTCGGAGGTCTACGTGACCGACTACGTCGCGGTCGAGTGCCGCCGTGAAGGGAAGCGGCTCATCGCGACCAAGATCACCGTCATCGATATGCCGGGGCCCTGAACAATGCCGAAGGCGATCTCTTCGACCGCTCGTCGGAACTATCGCGCTCTTTGTTCCGCGCGGACTGTGCGGTGCCGCCTCAGTTGGGTCAGCGGCGCCCCGGCTCGAGAATTGTGATCGCCTTGCCGACGCTACGGAATCGCGCACTTGCAGCGCGGTCGGGCGTGGCACTGCCATTGCGTCTGCACTTCGTGACCGGCACTCGAACTGTGGCGCCCGAAGCTGATGACCCGGACCCCGTTCCGCGAGTTCGCCCGACTCGAGCGGGAGATGGAAGAGATGTTCGGTCGCATCCCGTCGTGGCCCTGGGGTAATAGGGAGCGCGGATGGGCTCCGGCGGTCGACATGGTCGATCGCAAGGACGAGATCGCGCTTCGCGCAGACTTACCCGGTCTCACCGAGAAGGACGTGGAGGTGACCGTGCAGGACAGCATGCTCACGATCAAGGGCGAGCGGAAGGCCGAGACCGAGGAGAAGAAGGACGATTAGGCGACGTTCAAGAACGGCGTGCTGGAAGTCCGTCTGCCGAAGGCCCCGGAAGCCAAGGGCAAGAAGATCGAAGTCAAGGCTGCCTGATCCCGGACACGGGAGGAGTCGAACATGATTGGACACATCAAGAGGACCGATACGCAGATTCACCACGACGTGCTCGAGGAGCTGAAGTGGGACTCTCGCGTCGATGAGACCGAAGTGGGCGTCGAGGTCGATGACGGGGTCGTCACCCTCACGGGCGCGGTGGCGCACTGGGGCAAGCGCGTGGCCGCAGAGGCGGCCGTGCGGCGAGTGATCGGCGTGCTCGACGTGGCGAACGACATCAAAGTGACGCTGCCGGGGGCCGGTCCCACCGACACCGAGATCGCGAAGGCCGTGCGCCACGCTCTCGAATGGGACGTCTTCGTCCCCGACACCAAGATCACCTCGAGCGTCTCCACCGGACGGGTCACGCTCGATGGTGTCGTCGAGCGGTGGAGCGAACGCGCGGACGCCGAGCGTGCCGTTCGCAACCTTGCCGGCGTGAAAAGTGTCGTGAGCAAGATCCTGGTGAGGCCGCCGACCGTGGTCGGCACGGATGTCCGCAAGGCGATCGAGGCCGCGCTCGAGCGGCGTGCCGAGCGCGAGGCCCGGCACATCCGTGTCGACGTGCACGACGGCACCGTGACGCTCTCGGGCGACGTCCATTCGTGGGCCGAGCGCAAATCCGTGCTCGCCGCCGCGCGCTTCACGCCTGGCGTGCGCGCGGTCGAAGACCATCTCCGGACGCAACCGGTCTGAGCGAAGGCAGCCTGTCGCGACCGGCCGGCATGGGGTCCTATGAAGTGCTCGAGGCAGTGTCCCTTGCGGACTGCGCCCTCGCCATCGAGGGCGCCAGTCTCGCCGATCTCTTCGAGACCGCGGCGCGCGCGCTCGCGGAGTTGATGGTGGATCCGGACACCATCGCACCACGTGTCCAGCGCGCCGTGGCCCTCGAGGCACCGTCGCTCGACCTGCTCCTCTACGACTGGCTCGCCGAGCTTATTTTCCTGAAGGACAGCGAGCAGTTCATCGTGACGCAGGCGGAGGTCGACGTGGAGGTCGCCACGCCGTGCCGCCTGCACGCGCAGTGTGTGGGCGGCGTGATCGATCGGGGCCGGACGGTGTTGCGCGCCGATCCCAAAGCCGTGACGTTCCATCAGTTCACGCTCGAGCCGCGTGGCGCCGGGTGGCACGCGCGCGTCGTCATCGACATCTGAAACGACGATGAATCTCCCGGTCACCATGAAGGTCCTGCCCGTCGGCGACTGCATCTGGGAAATCCCGCCCAGCGAGAAAGCCGGGATGCTCGTCCCCGCGCGTCTCTATGCGTCGGAAGCGCTCCTCTCTGCAATGGATGCGGGCGTCTTCGAGCAGGTGACCAACGTGGCGTGTTTACCGGGAATCGTGCGCGCCGCGCTCTGCATGCCCGACGGCCATTGGGGCTACGGCTTCCCGATCGGCGGCGTTGCCGCGTTTCGCGCCGACGCGGGCGTCATCTCTCCGGGCGGCATCGGGTTCGACATCAACTGTGGCATGCGTGTGCTTCGTACGACGCTCACCGAGGACGAGGTGCGGCCGCGGCTGCGTGCGCTCGTCGACGCGCTCTTTGCCGCGGTGCCGGCGGGCGTCGGCGCGCGCGGCTTCCTGCTTCTCGAAGCGCCCGCCTTCCGCAAGGTGATGGTCGAAGGCGCGGGCTGGGTCGTGCGCCACGGATACGGTCGTCCGGAAGATCTCGAAGCGACGGAAGGCGGAGGTTGCATGCCCGGGGCCGATCCTGGCGCCGTCAGCGACCGCGCGATTCGTCGCGGCATGGATCAGCTTGGAACCCTGGGCTCCGGGAATCACTATCTCGAGATCCAGGTCGTCCCGAGTGACGGCGTGCACGAACCGGACGTGGCTCGTGCCTTCGGGATCACCGGACCGGGACAGGTCCTCGTCATGCTCCATTGCGGCTCTCGCGGCTTCGGTCACCAGGTCGGCACCGACTATCTCCGCCGGTTCGATGAAGCGATGCCACGCTACGGGATCACGGTGCGCGACCGCGAGCTCGCGTGCGCGCCGTTCCGCTCGCCGGAGGGACAGGCGTACTTCGGCGCGATGACCGCCGCCGCCAACACCGCGTTCGCCAACCGCCAGCTCATCACCCATTGCGTGCGCGAGGCGATGGCGCGCGTCTTCGAGCGGCCGGCGGAGGCGCTCGGCCTCGACGTGATCTATGACGTCTGCCACAACACGGCCAAGGTCGAGCGCCACGTGGTCGACGGTGAGTCGATGGAGCTGGTCGTCCACCGCAAAGGCGCCACGCGAGCCTTCGGCCCCGGCGCGCCCGACGTCCCCGCCGCCTATCGCCACCTCGGCCAGCCCGTGATCATCGGCGGCTCGATGGAGACGGGCTCGGCGCTGCTCGTCGGTACCGCGCACGCGATGGAGGAGACGTTCGGCTCGACCGCGCATGGAGCGGGACGGACGATGTCGCGCGCCCAGGCGAAACGCCGCGTCCGGGGCGAGACCCTGATCCAGGAGATGAGCGCTCGCGGCATCGTCGTGCGTGCGGCGTCGCCGTCGGGCGTGGCCGAGGAAGCGGGCTTCGCCTACAAGAGCCTCGACGATGTCGTCGATACGCTCCACCGCCTCGACCTCTCGCGCAGGGTCGTGTCACTCCGGCCGATCGGCAACATCAAGGGATGAAGGAGACGCCATGAGACATCCGAAGCGATCGATCACCCGTGACCTGCGTACCCGCCGCGCGCTCCATTCCGGTCGCGGCGCCGATGAGCTGGAAGCAGAAACCTGGCCGGAGTCGCTCCGCGTCGCCGACTGCATGACGCGCGGCGTGGCCACCATTCACTCGGACGCGCTCGCGCGCGGCGCAGCGGACATGATGCGCACGCGCCGGATCCGTCATCTGCCGGTGGTAGATCGCGGGGGGCGCCTCGTCGGCATCGTCACCGATCGCGATCTCCGGCAGGTGATGTTCGACCCGGCGCTTCGGATCCGCGCCGGTCACTTGACGGATGCGCTCAAGGCGGTGACGGTGCGGGACCTGATGACGTGGGCCGTGCTCACCGTGCGTCCCGACACCCCGCTGCACGAGGCCGCGCGCGTGATGCGCGAGCAGAAGGTCGGCGCACTGCCGGTCGTGCAGGGACGCAAGGTCGTCGGCGTGCTCAGTGAGACGGACGTTCTCAATGCGTTCGCGCGGGCCCTCGGCGACGGCTTCTCGAAGCCCTATCGCTGGGCCTTCGCCCGATGAAGACACGGGCGCGCTCGTGCCGAGCCGCCGATCCCGGGTTGGCGTCCTGGATCGTCGCCGAGCCGGTCCGCCGCTGGATGCGACAGCCGGTGACCACGATCGGTGCGGAGACTTCCGTTCGTGACGCAGGCGCGCTCATGCGCGAGCGTGCGATCCGTCATCTTCCCGTCGTCGACGGGCGGGGGCGACTCATGGGCATCGTCACCGACCGCGATCTCCGCCAGGTCGTGTTCGACGCCGCGGTGCGCGGACGGCTGGGAGAGGAGGCCGACCAACTCGGCGATCTTCCCGTGCGAGAGGTCATGACGTGGGGCGTGGTGACGGTCACGCCGGCCACGGATCTGCGCGCCGCCGCCGCGCTGATGCGCGAGCGGCGGCTCGGCGCGCTGCCCGTCGTCGACGGCGCCCGTCTGGTCGGCATGCTCACGGAGCACGATCTCGTCGCGGCGCTTCTCGCGCTTCTGCGGGAGCGTGTGGCCGGTCCCACGCCGCTGGACCGTGAGCCGGGTGGCGAGTACGACTTCGGTTTCGTGCTGCCGCCGAACGCCGATCGATGACGTCAGGCCCATCACCGACGCCGGCGAAGGCCGAGATCGACGACGAGTTCTTCAACCTCTACACGCACGACTTCGTGCGTGTCGTCGCTGCCACGCCGGCAGTGTGGATCGCCGACCCGGCGGCGAACGCGACGGCGACCGTGTCCCTGATGCGGACGGCGGCCGAGCGCGGCGCCGTCCTCGTCGTCTTCCCCGAGCTCGGCCTGTCCGCGTACTCGTGCGAGGACCTCTTCCACCAGCGCGCGCTCCTGGACGCCTGCCACGACGCGCTCACTACCGTCGTCGCGGCTTCGCGCGACTGCCCGATCGTCGCGGTGGTCGGACTGCCGCTCGAGGTCGGGCACGTCGTCTTCAACTGTGCGGCCGTCGTGCACGAGGGGCGAGTGCGGGGCGTCGTCCCGAAGACGTATCTGCCGAACTATCGCGAGTTCTACGAGCGGCGCTACTTCGCCTCGGCCGACGCGGCGTTTACTGGTGCGATCGACCTGTGCGGCGACTCGGACGTGCCCTTCGGCCCGAAGCTCCTGTTCCAGGCGACGAGTCAGCCGCGGCTCACGTTCCACGTCGAGCTCTGCGAGGACCTGTGGGCGCCGATCCCTCCCTCGTCGTACGCTGCGCTCGCCGGCGCGACCGTGCTCGTCAACCTCTCTGCGTCGAACGTGACCGTGGGGAAGGCGGAGTACCGGCGCCAGCTCGTCATGAATCAGTCGGCGCGATGCCTGGCCGGCTACGTCTACGCGGGCGCGGGGCCGGGCGAGTCGACCACGGATCTCGCCTGGGACGGCCACGCGCTGATCGCGGAGAACGGCACCATCGTCGCCGAGAGCGAACGCTTCCGACGGCCGCCCTCGCTCACGATCGGTGACGTTTGCCTCGAGCGCTTGAGCCAGGAGCGCCTGCGCCAGACGAGCTTCGCGCAGGCCATGGAGCGTCATCACCACGATATGGCGGGCTTCCGAACAGTGCGTCTGCCTGTTGCGCTGCCTCGCGGTCGCCTGCTCCTCGAGCGGATCTACGAGCGGTTTCCGTACGTCCCCGCAGACCCGGCGGGGCGGGACGAGCGCTGCCGCGAGGTCTATCAGATTCAGGTGCAGGGCCTGGCCACACGCCTCGAGACGGCCGGGATCGCGCGCGTCGTCGTCGGCGTGTCGGGCGGCCTCGACTCCACCCAGGCGTTGCTCGTCGCCGCGAACGCGATGGACACGCTCGGTCATCCGCGCACCAACGTGTTCGGCTACACGATGCCGGGCTTTGCCACCAGCGCACGGACGCTCGACCAGGCGCGGCGCCTCATGGCCGCCGTCGGCTGCCGCGCGGAGACGCTCGACATCCGCGCGCGCGCGGAGCAGATGCTGCGAGACATCGACCATCCCGCCGCGCACGGCCGCGCGGTGCACGACGTGACGTACGAGAACGTGCAGGCCGGAGAGCGGACGAGCCATCTCTTCCGTCTCGCCAACCTGCACGGTGCGCTGGTGATCGGCACGAGCGATCTCTCCGAGTTGGCACTCGGGTGGTGCACGTATGGCGTGGGCGACCAGATGTCACACTACGCAGTCAACGCGAGCGTGCCGAAGACGCTCGTCCAGCACGTCGTGCGCTGGGTCGCCGACACTGGAGGCGTCAGCGCCGACGTGCGGAAGGTGCTCCACGACATTCTCGCCACCCGCAGCAGTCCGGAGCTCGTTCCGGGCGCCGGGCGCGCCGAGCCCGCGCAGGCGACCGAGGACATCGTCGGGCCCTTCGCGCTCCACGACTTCGCGCTGTACTACACGCTCCGCTTCGGCTTCGCGCCGACGCTCATCGCGTTCCTCGCGTGGTCGGCGTGGCACGACGCCGCGCGCGGCGCGTGGTCCGACCTCGCAGACGCGGCACGGCGCGGCTACGGGATCGGCGAGATCAAGCGATGGCTCGGCGTGTTCCTCGAGCGCTTCTTCGCGCAGAGCCAGTTCAAGCGCAGCGCGATCCCCAACGCGCCCAAGGTCGGCTCGGGCGGGGCGCTCTCCCCGCGCGCCGACTGGCGCGCGCCGAGCGACGGCAACGCCGCCGTGTGGCAGCGCGCGCTCGCGCTGGTCCCCGACGCCGAGTAGCGCGCCGGCTCACACTTCGTCGAGCTGATCCTCCGAGCGTCCGCAGGCGTCGCAGATGGTGATCATGACGGCGTTGCCGTCGGGATCTTCTTCGCCCGTCGGCGCCGCGTGCATGAGCCCGCCGCAGCGGCACGGCTCGGGATACTCCTCCGCACAGACCGGACACGCGTGGTCCCCGGCTCGGTGATTGACCGTCTCGCCCACCGTGAACATGCGCATGGACTCCTCCTTAAACCCCTCTTTCGCAGATTTCAGCGACGGCAGGCGCCGGCCGTCCAGTCCTCGCCGGCGCCCAGCGTGAGCACGTCGGCCGGACGCGAGCCGGTGCGGTAGACGGTGACGCCCTTGAGCCCGAGACGCCAGCCTTCGCGATACGCATGGTCGACCGTCTCAAGACCCGCATCGACGGGCAGATTGATCGTCTTGGACACGGCGTTGTCCACGTGGCGCTGGACGGCCTGCTGCACGGCGAGGTGTTGGTCGACGCTCAGCTCGGTGGCCGTGACGAAGAGCTCACGTGCTCCAGCGGGCACGTCCGGCGCGCTCCGCAGTGTCCCCATCGCGACGACGTGGCGGAGGACGGCCTCGGCATCGATGCGCCGGCGCTCGGCCCAGCGCTGGAAGACCGGGTTCAGCTCGACGAGGGGGCCGCCCCCGAGGGCGTGCGCGCGCCGGTAGGCGAGCGCGAAGAGCGGCTCGATGCCTGCGCTCGTGCCCGCGATGATGCTCAATGTTCCGGTCGGCGCGATGGAGACGCACGTGGCGTTGCGGACCCGCTCGCCGCGCGTCGCGTGGACGCTCCTGGCCCATGCCGGGAAGACGCCGCGCTCCTCCGCGAGCCTGCGTGAGGCGGCACGCGCCTCCGTCGCGACAAACCCCATGAGACGCTCGGCCCACGCGCTCGCGTCGCCCGAGCCGTACGGGACCCCGAGCCTGATCAGCCACTCGGCGAACCCCATCACGCCGAGCCCGATCTTTCGCGTGAGGCGCGTGGCACGCGCCACTTCCGGGAGCGGATCCCGGGTGACTTCGATGGCGTCGTCGAGGAAGCGGACGCCCGCGTGGACGGCGCGGCGGAGACGCTCCCAGTCGACATCCGTCGTGCCCGCCGCCTCACGCACCATGTGGGCAAGGTTCACCGAGCCCAGCACGCAACTCTCCCATGGCAGCAACGGGACCTCGCCGCACGGATTCGTCGTCTCGACATCGCCGAGGGTCGGCGTCGGGTTGGCGCGCGCGATGGCATCGAGGTAGAGCAGACCGGGGTCGCCCGTCGCCCACGCGTTCCGGACGATCGCGTCGAACACGGTGCGCGCGTGCAAGCGACCAACGGCGCGACCGTGCCGCGGGTGTACCAACTCGTAGTCGGTCCCCGCGCTCACCGCGTCCATGAAGCGATCCGTCACTCCGACGGAAAGGTTGAAGTTCGCGAGCGCGCCGGGCACGGTCTTCGCGTCGATGAACTCGAGGATGTCCGGATGGTCGACGCGCAGGACGCCCATGTTCGCGCCGCGCCGCCGGCCGCCCTGCTTGATGTGCTCGGTCGCACAGTCGAAGACGTGCATGAACGACACCGGGCCGGACGCTTTACCCCCCGTGGAGGCGACGACATCGCCGCGCGGGCGCAGGCGAGAGAAAGAAAAGCCGGTGCCGCCGCCCGCGCGCTGGAGGATCGCCATCGCGCGCAGCGCGCCGAAGATCCCGTCCATCGAGTCCTCGACCGGCAACACGAAGCACGCGCTGAGCTGCCCGAGCGGCGTGCCGGCATTCATCAGGGTGGGGGAGTTCGGAAGGAAGTCGAGCGCGGCGAGGAGGCCATGAAAGGTCTCCTGCCAGCGATCGGCGTCGGCGGCGGTGCCGACGAGCAGCTCGCCTTGCGCCACCGCGCGCGCGACACGGTGAAAGAGCTGGTCCGGCGTCTCCACGACGCACCGCTCGGCATCGCGCCGGAGGTAGCGCGCCTCGAGGACGCGGATCGCGTTCGCGCTCAACTCGGCCATCCGAACCAGAGCGTGCAGTCATCCTGCCAGCCCGCAAGTGCGCGCCGACATGGACGCCGGGTCTCCCGCCGAACGGGACGGTGTGGCGACAGCGCCCCAGACTGAGGCACGCATCCCGCACCCGGCCACGCGCCCGATCCCCGTAACCTCGCGGATTGGCGCGGGTGTGAGTCAGGCATCGCTCCTGCACTCTTCGGGACCCGTGAAGAGCTATGAGGTGGCGCGGCTCTTCGAGCGCATGGCCGATGTCTTGGAGCTGAGGGGGGAGAATCCCTTCCGCATCCGCGCGTACCGTCGTGCCGCGCAGAACCTCGAGTCGCTCAGCGAGGATCTCGAGACGCTGGCGCGTGAAGAGCGGCTGGACGAAGTCCCCGGCATCGGCGCCGATCTCGCCGGGAAGATCGCCGAGTACCTGCGCACCGGACACATCAAGGAGATCGACGCCGCCTGCCGTACGGTGCCGCGCGGCGTCGTGGAGCTCCTCGACGTTCCG
>JBGOTH010000048.1:0-10985 GCA_041476345.1 Methylomirabilia bacterium | reverse complement strand
GGAGATACTGGCGCTCCTCCGCCCAGCGGTCGGGATTGGTACGCGGAAATCGCGGCTCGTCCATCGCGAGGATGAATCCGCAGCGCACGAGGAACCACTCTTCGCTGTCGCGAAAATGGCAGACGATTTCAACGGCCGCCCATGCGTCGGGAGTGGGACGCCGCGCGAGCCGCTCCACGTCGTATCCGGCGATGGCGGCGCCGATTTCATCCGCGGTCCGCGCGAGGCGCGCCTGACGCGCCGCGCGCGACATCGCGGCGTACTCTTCAACGCTACTCATGAAGGAAGACGGCGCCGGATCTCTGCCCGGGTGAGGGCACCGATGTAGAAGCGCTCGGCGATCTGGATGTACGAGTCGGCGATCCGTCCCTTCACCTTCGCGAGCGTCCGCGCGTCGTAGACGTGGCCGCCCTTGATCGCGACGATCTCGCCCTTCTTGATGCGCCGACGCGAGAAGAGCCCCTGGCCTTCGATCGGACTCTTGCCGATGCGGGTCTTCGGCGACAGGTAGGACGCAGGCATGGCGCCGATGATGTACCTTCGCCCCGTGTCCGCGCAACGCTGGGGCTTCACCATTCCACTCATGGGGATTTCGCTCGTCGACCACAAACGGGTCTATCGCGAGTCGGAGGACCTCGGCTACACGGACATCTGGGGCGCGGAGAGCGACGTCGACGGCGTGGTGCCGCTGGCGCTCGCCGCGGCGTGGACGAAGCGCGCCACCCTCGGCGTCGCCATCCTCGGCGTCTTCAACCGTGGCCCGGCGCTTCTCGCGATGACGGCGGCGGCCCTCGGTGAAGCCGCGCCCGGCCGCTTCTGTCTCGGCGTGGGCGCAGGCTCCAACGTCAACGCGGAGCGATGGAACGGGGCAAAGTTCGAGCGGCCGCTGACGCGCGTGGGTGACATGGTGCGCGCCGTGCGCATGGCGCTCGACGGCGAGCAGATGAACTACGAGGGCGAGACGCTCAAGGTCTCCGGCTATCGCGTCGGGCGGCCGGCGCCGTCACGGATTCCGATCTTCATCGCCGCGCTCCAGGAAAAGATGCTGCGCCAGGCAGTGCGCCTTGGCGACGGCGTGTGCCTCACGTGGTTGTCGGCGGAGGATGTGAAACAGGTGGTCGGCGTCGTGCGCGACGAGGCGAAGAAGGCCGGCAAGGATCCCGACGCGTTCCAGATCATGTGCCGGATCAACATCACGCCGACGACGGATCCCCGCGCGCGCGACGCATATCGCCGCGCGATCACCGCCTATCTCAACGTGCCCGTGTACCGGAAGTACCACGCGTGGCTCGGCCGGGGCGAAGCCCTGCGCCCGATGCAGGAGCGCTGGGACGCGGGCGATCGCAAGGGCGCGCTTGCCGCCGTCCCCGAGCACGTGATCGACGAGGTCGGCGTCTTCGGCACTCCCGACGAGTGCCGGGCGCACGTGCTGCGCTTCGTGGCGAACGGCGTCACTATCCCCGTGCTGAGCTTCATGAACATCGAGGAGCCGGCGAAACGCGGCGAGGAGAGCTGGCAAATGCTGCGCGCCATGGCGCCGCGGTAGATCTAGCCTGGATTATTCATGAGCGGGGCCGGGAGTGTGCCGCCTCCTGTCCTCGCTGAGGTGAGGGCGGTGGGCCGGGGTGGACGGCCGACATCCGCAACCGCCTCAGCTGCGGATGTCGCCGGCACACCCCCGGCCCCGCTCATGAATAATCCAGGCTAGGGCAAGGCTAGGGCAGATAGATCCGCGCGAAGTGGTTGTCGACGACGGCGCCGTCGGCGCTCACCGTGAAGTTCGACGTGATCACGCCGTGCGCGCCGGCAAATTTCCCGTCGCCGCCCGTGATCTTCCACAGCACACCGCCCGTCGTCACACCCGGGAGCGCCGCCGGTCCCACGAATCCCCGGCCGATCGTCTCGAACGTCACGGCGCCAGCCGTCCCGTATGCGATGCGGCCTTCCTCGACGAAGGTGCCGTCGCCGAAGCGCTGCACGCGCGCTTCCAGCGTGGCGGTCTCGCCGGCGATCGTGTCGACACGCGCGCTCACGCCATCAGCCGCGAGCAGCGTCGAGAGCGTCTGACTCGACGCCGTGCTGCGCGCTTCACGCGTGCCGTCCGTCCCGGGGACCGCGCGCCCCACCCCGCGAAACTCGAGCGCGAACACAATCTCACGCGTCGTCATGCGTGACGCCTCAGGCGCTCGCCGCCAGCGCGCCGCCGTCGACGACGATCTCCGTCCCGCTGATCCACGCTGCGTCGTCGGACGCCAGGAAGAGCGCGCAGCGCGCGATGTCGTCGGGCTCGCCCACGCGGCCGAGCGGTATGCCGCGCCCCTCCGCGGCGTCGCGCTCGGCGCGCGCGATGAAATCCTCGGTGAGCCGCGTGCGGATCGTGCCCGGACAGATCGCGTTGACGCGAATGCGGTCGCGCCCGTACGACGCGGCCATCGCGCGCGTGAGCGCGAGCACGGCACCCTTCGACGCGGCGTAGGCGTGGCTCGGGCGCGCCACCGATCCGCGGAACGCGGACACCGACGACGTGTTGACGATCGAGCCACCGCCCGCGGCGCGGAGCGCCGGCACCGCCGCGCGGCTCATCAGGTACATCGCGCGCACGTTGACATCGAGCGCCAGGTCCCACTTTTCGAGGTCGATCGTCTCCACGGTGCCGCCCACGACCATCGTCCCGACGCCCGCGTTGTTGAAGAGCACGTCGAGCCGGCCGACGGCGCGGAGGGCCTGCTCGACGAGAACGGGGCAGCTCTCGGGGCGCGCGAGATCCGCGGTGAGCGCGACGACCCGGCCGCCCGCGGCGTGCACCGCGGCCGCCGTCTGCGCCAGCTCGGCCTCCCGCAGATCGGTGACGACGACGCGCGCGCCCGCGGCGGCGAACGCGAGCGCGCTCGCGCGGCCGATGCCCGTCGCGGCGCCGGTGATCAGCGCGACCTTCCCGTCGAGGGTCCGCATGGGTGCGGAGTATACTCGGGCGCGACGTAGCGAACCTTGACGGCTTTTGCCGTCGACTGGCCTCGGAGGACACGCGAATGGCACCGACAGTGACCCGCCGCACGTTCTTGCAGATCGCCGCCGCCGCCGGCCTGGCTCCGAACGTTGCCTTCGCCGCCGACCCGCCGAAGAAGGGCGGCACGCTCCGCGTGGGCTTCTACGTCGAGGCGGTGACGATGGACCCGCATCTCTCGGGGAGCAAGGTCGACCGGCAGGTCTACTACAACATCTACGAGCCGCTGCTCACGCTCGACACGAAGCTCAACATCAAGCCGGGCCTCGCGGAGTCGTGGACGCAGCCCGATCCGAAGACGCTCGTCTTCAAGCTGCGCCGCGGCGTGAAGTTTCACGACGGCACCGCGTTCGACGCCGCCGCCGCCAAGTTCAACTTCGACCGGATGAAGACGGAGCCCAAGTCGATCCGCAAGGGCGAGGTCGCGAGCATCGACTCCGTCGACGTCGTCGACGCGAACACGATCAGGCTGAACCTCAAGCGCCCGGACGCCGCCCTCCCCGCCGCGCTCACCGACCGCGCCGGCATGATGGTGTCGCCGAAGGTGATCCAGGAGCGTGGATCCTCACTCGAGCGCGACGCGAAGGGCGCGGGCACGGGACCGTTCGAGTTCGTCGAGTGGGTGAAGGACTCGCACCTCGTCATCAAGCGGAACGACAGCTACTGGAACAAGCAGGGCGGTCCCTACCTCGACCGCGTGCGCTACCGGCCCATCCCGGACGACGTCGTCAAGCTCCAGAGCCTGCAGGGCGGCGAGATCGACGTGATGGACTACGTGCTCCCGCGCGACGTGGCGCCGATGAAAGCCGACAAGCGGCTCGTCGTGGTGGACGTGCCGTCGCTCGCCGACTTCGGCTACCAGCTCAACCACGCGAAGCCGCCGTTCAACGTGAAGGCGCTGCGCCAGGCGGTGGCGTACGCCATCGACCTCGAGCAGATCGTCAAGGGCGTGTGGCTGAGCGTGGGCTATCCGGCCAACGGTCCCATCTCGCCCGCGAGCTGGGCGTACGACCGCGGCATCCCGCCGATCAAGCGCGACCTCGCGAAGGCGAAGGCGAAGCTCCTCGAAGGCGGTGCGCCGGCCGGCTTCGAGTTCACGATGACGACGAACAACCTCCCGATCAGCGTGCAGGAAGCGGAAGTGATCCAGGCCCAGCTCGCGGAAGCCGGCATCAAGATGAAGATCCAGCTCGTGGACGCCTCGACGCTGATCGCCAGCGGCAACGCGAAGAACTTCCAGATGATCAGCTTCCAGTGGAGCGGCCGGCCGGATCCCGACGGGAACATCTACCAGTTCTTCAAGACCACGCCGGGCACGTCGTTCAACTGGTCGGGCATCTCCAACGAAAAGCTCGACGCGCTCCTCGACCGGAGCCGTGAGGTCTCGAGCCCGGCCGAGCGCAAGAAGATCTTCAGCGACATCACGAAGATCCTCCAGGACGAGATCCCGATGCTCTTCATCGTCCACCCCATCGAGCCGAAGGCCTTCAGCCCCAAGGTCCAAGGCTACGACCCCATCCCGGACGGGATGATGCGCTTCAAGGACGTCTGGCTGAGATAGCGCTTGAGCCGGCTCGTCCTCCACAGGCTCGCGGCGACGGTGCCGGTGCTGCTCCTCGTGACCGCGGGCGTGTTCGCGCTCCTGCACCTGACGCCGGGCGATCCGATCGACACCATGATGTCGGAGTCCGCGGATGCCACGGCGAAGGCGCATCTTCGGAAGGAGCTCGGGCTCGACCAGCCGATCTACGTGCAGTACGTGCGGTGGATGGGGCGCGTGCTGCGTGGCGACCTCGGGCGATCGATCAGGAACGGCGAGCCGGTCATCGAGAACGTGAGCCGCCGCATCCGGCCCAGCCTGCAGCTGGCGCTCCTCGCCATGACCATCTCCCTGCTGGTCGCCGTGCCCCTCGGGATCGTCTCCGCCGTCCGTCGCAACACCGCCGCCGATCGCGTCGGGACGACGTTCGCGCTCTTCGGCATCTGCATGCCGAACTTCCTGCTCGCCCTGCTCCTGATCTTCGTCTTCGGCGTCACGCTGCGCTGGCTCCCGATCTCCGGCTACGTCGATCCCATGGAAGAAGGATTCGACGGGCTGCGGTCCTTGATCCTGCCGGCCGTCACGCTCGGTCTGGCACTCGGCGCGGTGATCACGCGCACGCTGCGCTCGAGCCTGCTCGACGCGCTCGCCGAGGACTACGTCCGCACCGCGCGGGCCAAGGGCCTCTCCGAGTGGATGGTCGTGCGCAGCCATGTGCTGAAGAACGCGCTCATCCCCGTCGTCACCGTGCTCGGCCTCCAGCTCGGCACGCTGATCGGCGGCGCCGTCATCACGGAATACGTCTTCGCGCTGCCCGGGGTCGGGCGCCTCGTCGTCGACGCGGTGTTCGCGCGCGACTACCCGCTCGTGCAGGGCGTGATCCTGCTCATCGCGATCGCGTTCATCGTGAGCAACCTGCTCGTCGACCTCCTCTATGGCTGGATCGATCCGCGGATCCGGGTTCGGTGAACCGCGGTGGGATGTGCTGCGACGCGCGATCCGCACGCGGATGGCGCCGTTCGGCGCTGCCGTCCTGCTCGCGGCGGTGATCGCGGCCCTGGCCGCGCCGCTGCTCTCCCCGCACGACCCGCTCAAGCAGGACCTCGGCAATGCGCTCGCGCGGCCGGGCCGCACGCACGTGCTCGGCACCGACAACGTCGGGCGCGACGTGCTCTCGCGCGTGATCTGGGGCACGCGCGTCTCGCTCGTGGCCGGCCTCGTGTCCGTGGCGCTCGCCACGGCGGCCGGCAGCCTGCTCGGCCTGCTCGCCGGCTACTGGGGCGGCCGCGTCGACGGGATGGTGATGCGGCTGATGGACGCCGTGCTCTCGTTCCCGCCGCTCGTGCTGGCACTGGCGCTGGGCGCCGTGCTCGGCGCCGGTCTCAGCGGCGTGCTGATCGCGCTCGGCGTCGTCTACACTCCAACCTTCGCGCGCCTCATGCGCGGCCAGGTGCTCTCCATCAAGGCGCGCGACTACATCGACGCCGCCCGCGCCCTCGGCGCGTCCGGACTGCGCGTGGCCTGCCGCCATATTGTCCCCAACGCCGCCGCGCCGATCATCGTGCAGGCGTCGTTGAGCGTCGCGTTCACGATTCTCGCGGAAGCGTCGCTCTCGTTCCTCGGTCTCGGTATCCAGCCCCCGCAGCCGTCGTGGGGCAGCATGATCAACGCGGGCCGTGGCTACATGCAGCAGGCGCCGTGGATCGTCTTCGGGCCGGGCGCCGCGCTCTTCGTCACGGTGGTGGGGCTCAACGTCGTCGGTGACGCCGTGCGTGACGCGCTCGACCCTCGGCTGCGCGCCTGAGTGCATCGCCGGTTGGGAACGCCGCGCCCGCCTCGGGCGTTCATGTTAGAAATTCTCTTGGCTGCAGCGATGGGCAACGGAGGGTGACATGACGATCACGTGGGTGCGCGTGCTGGCCGTGATGGTGGCTCTGGGCATGCTGGTCACCGGTCTGCCGGATCGCGCGCGCGCGGACGGCGGCGGCGGCAGCAACGCCCGGCCGGCAACCGCGACGCCCGCGAAACCGGTCGACGCGGACTACACGGCCGCGGTGAAAGCGATCAAGGCCGACAAGTTCGCGGCGGCCATCCCTCTCCTCGAGGGCGTGGTGAAGCGCGACGCGGCCAATGCCGACGCCTACAACTGGCTCGGCTACGCGACCCGGAAGAACGGTGATCCCGCCGCGTCGATCCCCTTCTATCAGAAGGCGCTCGCCCTCGACCCGAAGCACAAGGGCGCGCACGAGTACATCGGCGAGGCCTACCTGATGCTGGGCGATCTCCCGAAGGCCAAGGAGCATCTCGTCCGGCTCGACTCGCTCTGCCTCTTCTCCTGCGAGGAGTTCCGCGACTTGAAAAAGGCCGTCGAGAAGTACGAGAAGGGCGGTGGCAAGACCTCGGGGACGCGTCCATAGCTCAGCTCCGCGTCGGCATCGCCGGCTCGCGCTTCGCCGCTCACCTGCATCTCCTCGCGTACCGCCGCGTCTACGGCGTCGACGCGCGCCTCGTCGGCGTCACCTCGCCGACCGCCGAGAAGCGCGATGCGTTCGCGCGCGAGAGCGGCGCCACGCCGTACGCGAGCCTCGCCGCCATGCTGCCGCACGTGGACGTCGTGGACGTGTGCTCGCCGCCCGCGAGCCACGAGCCCGTCGCGCTGGAGGCCATCGGCGCCGGCAAGCACGTCTTCGTCGAGAAGCCCTTCACCGGCGCGTTCGACAAAGCCAGCGGGATGGACGCCTTGCTGAAGAGCGCGATCGGCAGCGCCGACCGGATCACGCGCGCCGCGCGGCAGCGCGGGGTCGTCCTCGCGTACGCGGAGAACTGGATCTACGCGCCCGCCATCCAGAAGGAGCGCGAGATCATCGAGAAGACCGGCGCGCAGATCCTCTGGATGATGGGCGGCGAGTCGCACAACGGCTCGCACTCGCCGGTCTACGGCATCTGGAAGCACGCGGGGGGCGGATCGCTC
This sequence comes from Methylomirabilia bacterium, assembly GCA_041476345.1. Taxonomy (GTDB): domain Bacteria; phylum Methylomirabilota; class Methylomirabilia; order Rokubacteriales; family CSP1-6; genus VGLJ01. Next base: position 3,470 of record JBGOTH010000048.1, on the reverse strand, counting down.
GTCGGCAAGGGCTGCCATCCCCTCACCGCGTGTCTCTACCTGAAACAGATCGAGGGCCGCGCGACGAACGGGCGCCCCATCCGCCCGGCCCACGTGTCGTGCCGCGTGCACGAGATCACGCGCCTGCCGGGATTCCGCGACCGGGGATTCCTGCGCACCGACTATGACGACGTCGAGGACTACAGCCAGCTCCACGTCACGTTCGACGACGGCACCGTGGCGGACGTCTACGCCACCGAGCTCGTGATGGGCGGCGTCCACAACTGGCTCGACGTCTTCGCGAACAACCACCGCACGAGCTGCCGTCTCAATCCCGTGAACCTGCTCGACACCTACAATCCCGACGCCGGGCAATTCAAGGACGTCTACGTCACCGAAAAGATCGGGACCAAGGAAGGCTGGAGCCATCCGTCGCCCGACGAAGAATGGCAGCAGGGCTTCTACGCGGAGATCCAGGACTTCGTCGAGTGCTGCGTCAGCGGCCGCCGCCCGCAGTCGGGCGCGCTCGTCGCGCGCGATACCGTGGCCGCGATGTACGCCGGCTACGTGTCGGCGGCGCGCGGCGGTCAAGACGTGTCGGTGCCGGTCGCGGCGACAGGAGAGATCGAGTGACGGAGATCCGCCATCGGTTCGTCGACACCAACGGCATCAGGATGCACGTCGCGGAGGCGGGCGAAGGGCCGCTCGTCGTGCTCTGTCACGGCTTCCCGGAGTCCTGGTACTCGTGGCGCCACCAGCTCGCGGCGCTCGCGGAGGCCGGCTTCCACGCCGTGGCGCCGGATCAGCGCGGTTACGGCCAGACCGACAAGCCGCCGGCGATCGAGGACTACACGCTGCTCCACCTCGTCGGCGACGTCGTCGGGGTGCTCGACGCGCTCGGCGCGCCGACCGCGGCGATCGTCGGACACGACTGGGGCGCGCCGGTCGCCTGGCACGCCGCGTTGTTGCGGCCGGACCGCTTCCGCGCCGTCGTCGGGCTGAGCGTGCCGTTCCGGGGGCGCCGCCCCACGCAGCCGACCGCCGCGATGCCGAAGACCGACGACGCGATCTTCTATCAGCTCTATTTCCAGACGCCGGGCGTCGCCGAAGCGGAGTTCGAGCGGGATCCGCGTGACACGATCCGGCGCATGCTCTTCTGGGGGTCGGGCGATTCGGGACAACCCGCCGTGCCTGTCGGCGGCGGCGGTGGTGACATCGGCATGGTCCCGCGCAACGGCGGCTTCCTCAGCGAACGCGACGCCCCCGCCGTCCTGCCCGCGTGGATCACGGAAGCCGACGTCGACTTCTACGCGGGTGAGTTCGCGCGCAGCGGCTTCCGCGGCGGCCTCAACTGGTATCGCAACATCGACCGCAACTGGGAATTGCTCGCGCCGTGGGCGGGCGCCGGCGTCACCGTGCCGGCCCTCTACATCGCCGGCGACCGCGATCTCGTGCTGGGCTTCAAAGGGATGGACCGTCTGCTCCCCGCGCTGAAGGAATTCGCCCCGAACCTGCGCGACACGATCATCCTGCCCGGATGCGGCCACTGGACGCAGCAGGAGCGGCCCGCCGAAGTGAACGCCGCCCTCCTGAAGTTCCTTCGAGGGCTGTCGCCGATCAGGCGCTGAGGCTCACTTTGAATTCGTAGGGAGAGCCCTGGTTTCCCAGCACCAGCGTGCTTTCTGGATTGGTCAGGAAGATCGTGGTGAGGCGCCCGCGCTCGCCGCCCAGTTGGACACCGTCCACCGTGGATCCAAGACGGCTCCCTCTGTCGGAGACGCCGATACGGTCGCCGTGTTTGATGAATGCCAGGTGGTTCCGGGAGATTTGCCACGGCTCTTCGTCCAGGATGGACAAATCGTTCTGGACCAACTTATCCGGACTCCACCTGCCGACCCGGAACGGGAATTCCGTGATTCGGAGCAACCGCTCGGGCAACGCGTCGACGGCTCTCGCGGTGAGTCCTTGCAGGGTCACGACAACCCCGGAATGGGCTGGGACACTTGGAAGTCGCGCCGGTTGGGACGGCACCAGATCCGGGTGAGACCGGTAGATCTGTAAGATCGTGCTATCGGCCTCGCGCAGGCGCTCGAACAGGACCTTGAGGAGCGTGACGGTCAACTCGGGGTGCGCTTGCAGATCTTGCACGAAGTCGTCCCGGTGCAGCTCGCGGACCGTGGTCCTTTCGACAGCGACGACGGTGGCGCTGCGTGGTTTTTCGTCGATCATGCCCATTTCGCCAAACGGCTCTTGCGCGCCGATGTAGGCGATATGGATGTTGGCCCCATTCAGATTCTTCAGAACTTCCACGCGGCCCTGCTCTATGACGTAGGCGGTTTCTCCTGTGTCGTTTTCATTGAAGATGACCTCTCCCGCCTCATACTGACGCACGTTGCCCATGGAATCCCTCCCGAGATGCCCTATTTCTTCACGAGCGGGCAGCCACCCTCCTGGAGCGGCCGGAACGCTTGATCGCCCGGAATCGTCGCGAGGATCTTGGCGAGATCCCATTCGCCCTTCGACTCCGCGGGCGTCTTCGCCTGCATCAGGTACATGTCGCGGATGACCCGGCCGTCCTCGCGGATACGGCCGTTCTTCGTCATGAAGTCGTTGATCGGCAGCGCCTTCATCTTCGTCATGACGGCCTTCGCCTCATCCGTGCCGGCGGCCTTCACGGCCTTCAAGTAGTGCAGCGTCGCGCCGTAGGTGCCGGCCTGGATCATCGTCGGCGGCATCCCCTTCGCGGCGGTGAATCGATCCGTGAACGCGCGCGCCTCCGGGTTCATGTCCCAATAGAACGAGCTCGCCATGAGCAGCCCCTGGGCCGTGTTGAGGCCCAGCGCGTGCACTTCCGGAAACTGGATCAGGAGGGCGGCGAGGCGTTGCCCGGACTTGTCGAGTCCGAACTCCTTGGCTTGCTTGATCGCATTCGTGATGTCGGAGCCGCCGTTCGCCATCACGACGACCTTCGCCTTCGAAGCCTGCGCCTGGAGTAGCAGAGAGGAGAAGTCCGCCGTGTTCAGGGGATGCCGCGCGGAGCCCAGGACCTTGCCGCCCGCGGCTTTGACGAAGTCAGTCGCGTTCTGTTCGAGGGCCAAGCCGAACGCGTAGTCGACGGTGATGAAGAACCAGGTATCGCCGCCCTGCTTCACGATCGCATTCGCGATGGTCTTGCTCTGGCCATAGGTGTCGTACACCCAGTGGGCGCTGTGCGCCGAGCATGACTTGCCGGTCAGCTCGGCCGTGGCCGCCGCGGTCGGCAACACGAGACGGTTTTTCTGCTCGGCGAGCTGCACGACCGCCAAGGCGATCGCCGAGTGAGGGATCCCGATGATGAGATCGACCTGCTCCTGCTCGTACCACCGCCGCGCGATCCCGACGCCGACGTCCACCTTGTTCTGCATGTCGGCGGACACGATCTCGATCGGCTTGCCGAGGACGGTGCCGCCGAAGTCCGCCACCGCCATGCGGACCGCCAAGACGTCGCCGGG
>JBGOTH010000047.1:0-11039 GCA_041476345.1 Methylomirabilia bacterium | reverse complement strand
GCGCCAGACGTCCGGCTCCATCGACGGCATGCCGAGCGACACCGCGAGGGTGACGCCGCCGTTGACCGGCGGTCGTCGAAGGGCCACCGCCGCCTGTTCGCGGCTTTCCACGTGACGGAGATTGGGCAGCGTGTAGGCCGAACGGAACGTCGAGGTGACGGTCGCGTACGTCAGTACGTCGAAGCCGAGCCGGGCATAGCCCGCGACCCACTTGGCGTTGAGCAGGGGGCCCGACGCGACGCCGACGCGCGAGCTCACGTCACGATCGAAGAGGCGCCCCCCGGGTTCGGGAGCAAGCCGGCGCACGCGAGGCAGCGTCGGCGCGTGGGCGTAGTTCCACGCGTAGGATCGATCCGCCCTGTAGATCGTCTGCGGGATCGCGACCACTCCTTCCGTGACCGAGCCTGAGGACAAAGGACAGTATATCACATACTTACGGATCGCGAGCCCTTGGTATGACCTAACGGAATGCGGGCATGACCTCCTTCGCAATGAGCTCGAGCTCACGCATGATGTGCGCGTGCGACATGCCGGGGAAGTATGTTCGGCAGATGAGATGCGTCATGCCGTACTCCTCGACGAATCGGCGGATCTTCGGGATCACCTGATCGGGACCGCCGATGATGAAGCGGTCCGCCATGAGCTTCTCGAGATCCGTGGCGACGCTCGCGTCGATGAACGGATGCTTCCAGCCGCCCGCGTACTCCTTCCGGTAGGCGACCATGATGTGTGCCTCGGCGAGCTCGCGGGCTTTCGCGTCGGTATCCGCGATGATCAGATCGCGCGTGAGCGGCCACTCCGTGATCGGCGCCGCCTTCCCCCCGGCCGCGCGGTTCGCGAGGAATTGCTTCTTGCCGGCGAGCAGCCGGTTCAGATCGGCCGTCGGTCCTGGAATCCAGTTGTCGGCGAGCGTCGCCGCCCGCCGCAGCGTGATGTCGCCCCAGCCGCCGATCCACAGCGGCGGGTGCGGCTTCGAGACGGGTTTCGGCTCGAGCCGGCCGTCGACCGTGTAGTACGTGCCCTGGAAGCTCACCGACTCCTGCGTCCAGAGCCCCTTCATGATGGCGAGCTGTTCTTCGAAGCGGGCGCCGCGCTTCTCGATGTCGACACCGTAGAGCGCGAACTCGTCGGGCTTGTAACCGATGGCGATGCCGAGCACGACACGTCCGTTCGACATCACGTCGAGCATCGCCACGTCCTCGGCGAGCCGGACCGGATGGTGGAAGGCCGCCACGACGATGTCGGTGCCGAGCGTCATCTTCGTCGTGCGCGTGGCGAAACCCGCGAGCACGGGGAGCGGCGACGGCCAGTAGTGGTTCGTGACCGCGTGGTGCTCTTCCATCCACACGGAGTCGAAGCCGAGCGCCTCGGCGCGGGTCACCTCGTCCAGTGCGTCCTTATAGAAGTGACCGCCCTCGATGGGGATGAAGCCGATCTTGAGTCTCGCCATAGGGCGCTCAGCCTATCACGCTACAATCACCGCACTAGAGGAGGGCGCCATGCCGGTCATCAAAGGCTTCGAGTCGCTGAAGAACCTTCCGGAAGAGAAGATCGCCGACAAGATTTCCCGCCGCGTGTTGTCGGGCGAAAAGGGAATGATCGTGTGGTGGTCGATGAAAGCGGGCGCGCACGCCGCGGCCCACCATCACCCCAACGAACAGGTCTTCTGGGTGACGGCCGGGAAGATGGACATCCGCATCGGCACCGAGCGGCGCGTGTGCGGCGCCGGCGACATCGGGGTCATCCCGGCCGGGACCGAACACGAGGCGTGGTTTCCCGAGGATTGCGAAGTGATCGACGTGTTCGCGCCGCGGCGCGAGGATTTCCTGACGGCGGAGGCGCCGGCCTACATGCGGAAGGGGTAGCGATGGCCGGGGAGTTCACGCCGAACGAGCGCGCGAGGCTGACTCCGCACTTCACCGACCTGGACGGCCCCGTGTTCGCGCTGACCGAGCTCCCTGAGGTCGTCAAGGGCGCGCTCTTTGCGCGCTACTCCCGCTCGCCGAAATCGCTCCGGCGTCTCTGGCTCGACGAGTTCGCCGGCGCGGACGAGGCGGCCACCGCCACGGGCCCCGTCGACACGCGCCGCGCGGAGCAGCTCTACGATCGCGTGTTCGTCGAGTACGGCGACGATTCCGTCGCGCAGCTCGGGGGTGTCCACCTCGCCGTCGAGGGCGCCTCCAACATCCTGACCAAGGTGCTCGAGTGGGGCCGGCTGATGGCTTATCTCGAGCAGTCGACGCGCTACATCCCGTACGACGACCGGCCCGGCGGGCGGTGGCGCTATCACGTCCCCGCCGAGCTGACGGGCGCCCTGCGCGACCGTTACGTCTCGACCATGGACATGGTGTTCGGCGTCTACGCGGCGTGGCTCCCGCGCGTGCGCGACTTCTACACGGCGAGGTTCCCTCGCGCGGACGGCGACGCCGAGTCCGCGTACCGCATGACCATCCGCGCGAAGGCGCTCGACACGCTGCGCGGCCTCCTTCCGGCCGCGACGATCTCGAACGTCGGCATCTACGGGACCGCCCAGGCGTACGAATCCCTGCTCCTCCGCATGCGCGCGCATCCGCTCGCTGAAGTGCGCGCGTGCGCGGATGCCATGCTGCGCGAGCTGCGCAAGGTGATCCCTGCCTTCCTCAAGCGCGTGGACGCGCCGGCCCGCGGCATGGCGTGGTCGAGCTATCTCGCGGAGACCCGCGTGGCGGTGGCGGAGACGGCGCGGGGTCTGCTGGCGGGTGTCGAGGCCGAGCCGCGCGATGAAGTGACGCTGACGGAGTTCGATCCCGACGGGGAAGTGAAGGTGGTCGCCGCCGCCCTCTACGCGGCGTCCGGGCTCCCCGACGATCAGCTCGTGGCGCTCGCGCGTCGTCTCACCGAAGCGGAGCGCGCGGCGGTGCTCGAAGCCTACGTCGGCAAGCGGCGTAACCGGCGCCACCGGCCCGGCCGCGCGCTGGAGCGGACCTCGTATCGCTTCGACGTCCTTGGCGACTACGGCGCCTTCCGCGATCTCCAGCGCCACCGGCTGCTGACGCTGGAGTGGCAGCGGCTCACGCCGGCTCACGGCTACGTGATGCCGGAAGCCGTCGAGGAGGCGGGCGCCGGGGACGACTTCCGGCGCGTCATGGACGCCGCTGCCGCGCTCCACGATGCCGTCGTCACGGCGAGCTTACCCGAGGTCGCGTCCTATGCCGTATCGATGGCGTATCGTGTCCGCTTCTATATGGAGATGAACGCGCGCGAGGCGATGCATCTCATCGAGCTGCGGAGTGCCCCGCAGGGCCATCCGTCCTATCGCCGCATTGCCCAGACGATGCACCGGCTGATCGCGGAGCGGGCGGGCCATCGGGCGCTCGCCGCCGCCATGACGTACGCAGATCACTCCGCGGTCGACCTGGAGCGGCTCGAAGCGGAGCGCGCGGCGGAGCGTCGCCGCACGCTCCGCTAGTCCTACATCCCCTTTTTGGCGATCACGCCGCAGCCGATGCGGCCGCCGGCGTTCCCCGTCGGATCCGTCTTGAAGTCGTCCGAGGCGGCGTGAATCACGATGGCGCTGCCGTCGGCGTCGAAGACCGAGTTCGCGCCGGCGTCGAGCGTAATGCGCTCGGTGATCGTCTCGAGGCGCCCGGCGCCGAGCCCGTCGACGGACATGTTCGGCAGATCGCCCGCGTGGGCGCCCTGCGAATTCATCGTTCCGTGCTGCTTGTTCCCCGGGTTGAAATGCCCGCCCGATGTCATGAACCCCGGGCCTTCGCACTTGCCCACGGCGTGGATATGCACGGCGTGCGGGCCGGGCGGCAGGTTCTTCGCCTCGATGACGATGCGAACGCCGCCTGTCACCTGCGTGAGGGTGGCGGTCCCGACGGACTGCCCGCCTGCGTCCTTGATGTCCGCGGTGGCGGTGCCGTCGGCGCCGGACTGCATCGACGCACAGCCGGCGAGGGCGACCGCGAGGGAGGCTGCGATGGCCAACGATCTCATGGCGTGTCTCCTTTGCAGAACGTCGGAAACGATCACTTCATGACCTGGCCGCCGTCAACGTGCCGACCCTGCACACCGTCGGCGAAACGCTGTCGAGGTCCTTCACGGTGCTCATGGCGTTTCGTGAATATAGCGCACGGCCGCGAGCCCGGATAGTCGCGGCGCCGTGACGTATACTCGCGTCCGGCTAGTCTGGACGACGCGCGCGCCCGTAGCTCAGTTGGATAGAGCGTCGGACTTCGAATCCGAAGGTCGGGGGTTCAATTCCTCCCGGGCGCGCGACTCCACAGGAGAACGGCGATCCGTCGCACCGTCCGTGTCGCGCTCTGCGCGTGTGGCGTCGCGTTCATCGCGATCGTCCTCGCGTGTGCCCTGCCGGTGGGGCCCGTGCTCTACCGGCTGCTGCTCGTGGCGGAACCCCCGCGCCACGCCGATGCCATCGTGGTCCTCGGCGGTGGCGTGCTCGACGACAACCTTCCGAGCAGCAGCACGACGGCGCGTCTCGTGCACGGGTTACGTCTTCAACACGCCGGGTTCGCGTCCCGCGTGATCCTCACGGGCGGCAACCCCGAGAATCCCGCCATTCCCGAAGCCACCGTGATGCAGCGGGTCGCGGAGGAGATCGGGACAAAGCCGGAGGTGCTGATCGTCGAGCCGCGCGCGGAGCGTACGGCGACACAAGGCGACGCTGTCGCGCGGATCGCGCGCGCGCACGCGATCCGCAGCGTGCTCCTCGTCACGTCGCCGGAGCATTCGTACCGCGCGGCCCGCGTCTTCCGGAAGACCGGCCTCGAGGTGATCTCCACGCCCGTGGTGCCCCGGCACCTGCCGTCCATCACGATCACCCTGGATCCGCGCGCCCTCAGCGATCGCTTCACGGCACTCGTGCCGCTCGTCTACGAGGGAGTAGCCCTCGGGCTGTACTGGTGGCGCGGCTGGCTATAGTCGGTGGGCGTTCAGCCGGCGGCGGCGCGGGCGAGGACGGCGCGCAGTGATACCGGCGTCACCGGTTTCGCGATGATGGCGTCGGTGGCGCTTCGATCGTCAGGTCCGCCTTCGGGATTCTCGCCCCAGCCGGTGATGAGCACGACGGGAAGATGGGGATGCCGCTTCTTCACGGCGCGTGCCACTTCCCAACCCGTCATCCCGGGCATCCCGAGATCGCTGAGCACGACGTCGATGGTGTCGTCGCCTTCGAGGTGCCGCAGGCCTTCGGCTCCGCTGGCGGCTTCCACCACTTCGTGGCCTTCGGCGGCGAGCAGGTCGGCGAGCATGGCGCGCACCTCGCGCTCGTCGTCGATCACGAGGACGCGAAGCGCGCGCGGCGGCGCCGCGAGGGGCGCCGCCGGGGTGGGCGCCGGACGATCGGCCGTTGGCAGCTTGAAGGTGATGCTCGTGCCGCGGCCGTCGATGCTGTCGACGGTCAGATCGCCGCCGAGCCGCTGCACGATCCCGTAGTTGACGCTGAGCCCGAGGCCCGTGCTCTTGACGCCCTTGGTGGTGAAGAAGGGCTCGAGCGCGCGCCGCTGGACCTCAGGCGTCATGCCGATCCCGGTGTCCGCGACCGTGCAGTGTACCCAGCCGGCCGCCACCCACGTCAGGATCGTGATACGACCACCTTCCGGCATGGCGTCGACGGCGTTGAGCACGAGGTTCATGAGCACTTCTCGGAGCGGCCCTGCCTCGCCGCGCACGGCGGGAATGACACCGGCCTCGATCCGCGTCTGGATCGTGATGCCGCGGACCTGCGCCTCGTCCTCCCAGCGCGGGCGTGTCAGCTCGAGGATCTCCTCGGCCAGGCGGTTGAGGTCGACCGGCGCGAAGTCCGGCTCCGCGGGGCTGCGGCCGAACCCGCGCATGCGGCGGATCACTTCGGCGCCATCGAGCGTCGCGCGCTCCGCGATGCGGAGGTGGCGCACGAGATCGGCTGGAGGCTCCTTGCCGAGCGCGAGCTGAATGCGGCCGAGGATGACCGCGAGCAGGTTGTTGACGTGGTGGGCGACGCCCGCGGCCAACTCGCCCATCGCGCGCAGCGTCTCGCCGCGCACCAAACGATCCTGCGCCTCGGTCAGCTCGGCGTACGCCTGCTGCGCCCGGTAATAGAGACGCGCGTTCTCGAGCGCGAGGGCGGCCTGGTCGGCGAACGCCTGCAACAGCGCCAGTTCGGCCTCCGAGAAGACACGGCCCGGCTTGTCGGCCACCGCGAGCACGCCGACGAGGGCGCCCTTCGCGCGCAGCGCCACCGCCAGCACCGCCGTGTTGCCGCCCGCGGCCAGCTCCGAGCGCCGCGGTTCCGGGAAGATGAAGCGCGGATCCGAGAGGACATCCGCGCTCGCCACGTGCGTCGCGTGCGTGACGAGCCACCCGATGAGGCCCTCGCCGGCCGGAAAGCGCTGGCCGGGCGTGTAACGGGTGCGCGCGTCGCCGCCCCACGCGACGCCGCGGAACGATCCGTCGGGCGCGAGCGTATACAGACCCGAGGAACGGCCTTCGAAGAGCGGGAGAACGCCCTCGACGGTACGTTCGCCGACATCCGCCACGTCGAGGCTCTCGCTGAGCACGCGGGCGATGCGCGCCAGCGCTTCTGCCTCGCGCTCGCGCCGCATCGCCTCCGCATAGAGCTGCGCGTTCCTGATGGCGACGGCTGCCTGCCCGGCGTAGAGCTCGATCGACTCGCGCTCGTCGGCGGTCGGTGGCGCGCCCGTCGCGAACGACACGCTGAGGACGCCGAGCAGGGTCTCGCCCGACTGGATCGGGACGCCGTAGTAGATGGGGAACTCGCGCAACGACTGCGGGTCGAGACCAACCGTGCGCGGGTCGGTGGTCGCGTCGAGGACCAGCAGGGGACGGCCCGATTCCGCGACGAGATGGGTGAGGCCTTCACCGAACCGGAGCACGGGCACCACGGCGTCTTCGTGCCCGCCGCCCCTGCCGGCGACACGATACCCGCCCGCCGCGTGGTCGACGAGCCGGACGATGCAGAAGACGCGAGCGCGCAGGGTCGCCACCGCCGCCACCACCTGGCGCAGCACCGCCGTGAGCTCGAGCGAACCCGACACCGCCCGCGCGAGATCGGCGGCGGCGCGCAGGCGATCGCCGCGCCGAGTCATCTCGCCGAAGGTCGTGGCGTTCCGGATCGCGACGGCCGCCAGACTCCCCAGCGTCTCCGCGAGCGCGATGTCGGCGGAAGAGAACTCGCGCGACACGCGGCTCATGCAGGACAGCGCGCCGAGCGCCGTGTCGCCGACGAGGAGCGGCACGCCCAGGTAGGAGACGAGTTTCTCCGCCTCGTACCATGGCTTGTTCCTCAGGCGCGGATCCCGGAGGGCATGCGCGAGGACGAGCGGCTGGCGGGTGTCGATGACGATGCCCGAGAGGCCTTCCCGGTGTCCGAGCGTGCGCGGCGGCTCGAGCTCGGTCTGATGATGGCCGGACTGCGTCACGAGCGTCTGCACGCCGGTGACGGGATCGCAGAGCCAGATGCGGACGACGTCGATGCCGGGCAGTGACCGCGCGGCTTCCGCGAAGCGCTCCAGCACGTCACGGAGGTCGAGGCTCGACGCCAGCGCGCGGCCTGCGGAGATCAGGCTCTCCTGCTCGGTGATGAGGTCACGAACGCGGCCCTCCATCCCGCCGACCACCCGTACCGGCACCGCGTAGACCAGGCAGGCCAGGACGACCCCCGTCAGCGTCGAGATGAGGAAGAGGCCGGCCGTCACGACGATGAGCGCGCCTTGCGAGAGACGTACCTCGACGGTGCCGATCGTTTCGCCCGCCACGATCACCGGCGCCACGCCGGTGGGCACGAGACGGTTCCACCAGCGGTCGGCGAGCGGTGTCACGACGGCGATCGGCGCGAGCGTGGCACCCCGTGTGTCGAGGATCCGGATGGTGACGACGTCGCCGCTGTTCGAGAAATCGCTGACGACCGCGTGTGGATCGGGTCCCGGCAGCCGGGCCGCGAGCCTCCCCGCACTCGTGTCCGCGTCAAGCCGGAGCGCGTTGTACTGCAGCACGTAGTAGGTCAGCGGCAGACCGAGGCTGATGAGGACGCCGATAGCGAACGCGAGAGGCTTGAGTCGAACGCTGAGCTGACGGCGCAGCGCGATGGCGTCGCGGGTCGCGTCCTTCATCGGGACGGCCGACGATCGGCCGAGGGGATCATTCGCCACCACCTCTATACTCTCTCGCAGTTGGGCTAGAATGAATCGACATTCATCTTCATCAAGGGAGCCGACATGTTCCAATCAGTCGAGGAGGTCCAGCAGAGTTTCCGCGACGCGAAATACATCGCCACGCGGCGGATCTCCACCGTAGTGTACTTGGCATCGCGTATGGGGCGCCCCGTCCTGATCGAAGGACCCGCGGGCGTCGGCAAGACCGAGCTGGCCAAGACGCTGGCCGAGATCTCCTCGCGCCCGCTGATCCGGCTACAGTGCTACGAAGGTCTCGACGAGGGCAAGGCCCTCTACGAGTGGCAGTACGCCAAACAGCTCCTCTACACCCAGCTCCTGCGCGATCGCATCGGTGAGCTCGTGGGCAACGCGCCGTCGCTCCCGGAGGCCGTCGACAAGATCGCGGGCCAGGACGACGCGTTCTTCTCGTTCCGCTTCCTGTCACCGCGGCCGCTGTTGCAGGCGATTCTCGCCGAGAACCCGACCGTGCTCCTCGTCGACGAGATCGACAAGGCGGAGCCGGAGTTCGAGGCGTTCCTCCTCGAAGTGCTGTCGGACTTCCAGGTCTCCGTGCCGGAGCTCGGCACCATTCGCGCGCGTCACATCCCGTGGGTGGTGCTCACCTCCAACAACGCGCGCGAGCTCTCCGACGGCCTCAAGCGCCGCTGCCTGCACCTCTTCATCGACTTTCCGGCGCCGGCCGAGGAGCTGGCGATCATCAGGCTCAAGGTGCCGGAGCTCCCGGACAAGCTCGCGCAGGCCGTCGTGGCCGCCGTCGGGAAGATCCGCGCGATGGATCTGCGCAAGCCGCCGTCGGTCTCGGAGTCGCTCGACTGGGCGCGCTCGCTCGTGATCCTGAACGCCAAGCAGCTCGATGCCCAGCTCGTGGAGTCGACGCTCACCATGCTCGTGAAGTACGAGAAGGACCTCGAGCGCGTGAAGGGCGCGATCGACAAGATCCTGGCGGACGCGCCGCCGGCCTGATTGTGGAAGAGCGAATCCTCGAGTTCATCGGCGACCTCCGGCGCGCGGAGATGCGCATCTCCCCGTCGGAGGCCATGGACGCGCTCGCCGCCACCGCGCAGACCGGTCTGGACGAGCGCGAGATCTTCAAGGCCGCGCTCGCGGCGACGCTCGTGAAGGAAGCGCGCGACGAGCCCACGTTCGACCGCATCTTCAATCTCTACTTCCTCGACCTCGAAGCGCTCGGCGAAGGCCTCAAGAAGGCGCTCGGCCCCGAAGACCCGAAGATGCAGGAGATGCTCGATCAGCTCGCCCACGAGGGGGACATGGACCTCGACGAGATGACCGAGCTGCTGCTGCGCGGGCAGGGGAGCGAGATGGAGATGGCGATCCGCTCCGGCGGCCAGAACGCCAACCTCGAGCGGCTGATGTACTTCCTCCAGGTCGGGTACTTCTCGCGCCGCATCTCCGACCAGTTCGACTTCGCCGCCATGGAACGCGACCTCGAGAAGATCATGCAGATGCTCGAGGCCAAGGGCCTCGACCCCGGCCAGCTCGCGCGCGCGCGCAACTATCTCGAGCTCCGCCTGGAGGCGTTCCGCCGCATGATCCGCCAGCACGTGGAGCGCGAGCTCGAGCGGCGCGCGTGGCGGCAGGGCGAGAAGCTGACCCGCGAGGTCCTCGCCGACAAGCCCCTCTTCGCGCTCTCCCCGGACGAGGTCGCGCAGATGAAGACGGTGGTGGCGCGGCTCGCGCGGAAGATCAAGGACGCGCTCGCGCTGCGCCAGCGGCAGGAGCAGAGGGGCCGGATCGACGCTCGCAAAACCATCCGGAAGAGCCTTCGGTACGGGGGCGTGCCGATGGAGGTCTTCCTCCGCCGCCGGCACCGCGAGAAGCCGAAGCTCGTCACGATCTGCGACGTGTCGGACTCGGTGCGCAACGCGTCCCGCTTCATGCTCCAGCTCGTGTGGAGCCTGCAGGAGTGCTTCAGCCGCGTGCAGTCGTACGTGTTCGTGTCGGAGATCGCGGAGGTGACCCAGGCCTTCTCGAGCCTGCCGGTGGAGCGCGCGATCGAGTGGGCCCTGAAGGGCGCGCCGGTGGACTTCCATTGCCGGTCCGACTTCGGCTACGCGTTCAATCGCTTCACGCGGACCGAGCTCGAGCGGCTCGACCGCCGGACGACGGTGATGATTCTCGGGGATGCCCGCAACAACTACAACGATCCCCAGGCGTGGGCGCTGCGCATGATCCGCGAGCGCGTGAGGGGCATCATCTGGCTCAACCCCGAGGGCCAATGGGGCTGGGGCATCGGCGACAGCGTGATGCCGCTCTACGCGCCGCACTGCAACTTCATCCGGGAGGCGCGGACGATCGCGCAGCTCGGCGACGCCGTCGACAGCCTCGTGCACCAGTGGTGGCGGCGAGGGCGTTGATCCGTACCCGGCACCTCCTCCTCGTGGTCGCGCTCTCGACAACGCCTGGCGGTACCGTCGCTCCCGTCCGCGCGCAGGAGCTGTGCGTCGTGTTCGACGATTTCTCGAAGTCGAAGGTCGGGGAGTTCCCGGTGGGGTGGAAGCCGCGGAAGGACTCGGCGAAGGACGTCTACAAGGTCGCCGAAGACGGCTCGCAGCGCTTCCTTCGTGCCGACGCGAAAGACCTGGGCGTCCAGGCCGGCAGGCGGTTCGAATCGAACCTCAAGGAGTATCCGGTCCTGGCGTGGGCGTGGCGGCCGCAGGAGTTCCCCAGGGACGCGGACGAGCGCACGAAGAAGAACGACAGCGCGCTGTCGGTCTACGCGGTTTTTCCGAACAACGTGTTCTCCGCGAAGACGGTCAAGTACATCTGGAGCGAGAAGGTCCCGGTGGGCACGCTCATCCCGCAGACGAGGGGACTCACGCAGGGCATCGTGCTGAAGAGCGG
>JBGOTH010000046.1:0-11042 GCA_041476345.1 Methylomirabilia bacterium | reverse complement strand
TGCCGATCGACACGAGCGAGCGCGTGACCGCGGCGCAGGCGCTCGCCGAGCGCCTCTTCCTCGGGCTCAGGACGTCCGATGGCGTGGCGCGCGACGTCCTCGAGACGCGCGTCGCGGGAGCGCCGGCGCTCCGCCGGCACGTCGACACCTGGATCGTCGAGGGGCTGCTCATCGTCGAGGGCGATCGGGTCCGCCTGTCCGAGCGCGGATTCCTCGTCTCCGACGCGCTCTTCGTCGAGCTTCTCTGAACATCGAGCGCGTGAAACGCATCGTCCTGCTGGTGGTGGCGCAACTGCTCGTCGCCGCCGCGCTCGTCGAGGGCTCGGTCGCCCTGCTCCTCGCGCACACCCCGGAGGTGGCGCAGCTGCGCACGCTCGCGCGGGAGTACTACGGCAGCTTCGATCGCGCGATCATCCAGGTGGACGAGCACTTCGCGCGCTACGACCCCGAGATCTTCTACACGCTGCGCCCCGGCCGCTTCGTGTTCGCAGAGCGCGAGTTCGCGCACGAGTTCCGCGTGAACTCGCTCGGCGTGCGCGACGACGAAGCGGCCCTCGACGGGCCCGAGATCGTCGTGATCGGCGACTCCGTGGCCATGGGGTGGGGCGTGGCGCAGGACGAGACGTTCCCCGCGCTCCTCGCCCGCGCGACCGGCAAGCGCGTGTTGAACGCGGCGGTCTCGTCGTACGGGACCGTGCGCGAGATGCGCCTCCTCGACCGCGTCGACCGGCGGCGCCTCGCCTGGCTGATCGTGCAGTACAACGGCAACGACGTCGGGGAAAACCGGCTCTACCTGCAGCGCGGCAACACGCACGTCGGCGGCAGCCGCGAACGGTTCGAGGCGATCAGCCGGCGATACGCGGCGAAGCGCGTCTACTACCCCGGGAAATACGCGTGGGAGTCGGTGCGCCGTCTGGGGCGGGCGATCGGCGAGCGCGTGCGCCCGCGCCCGTCGCGCGGCCCCGCGCCGACGCCCGACGAGGAAGCCGAGGCCTTCCTGAACGCGCTGCTGCACGCCGGCACGGTCGACTTCGAACGCATCCACCTCGTCGTCGCGGAGATCACCGGCGAGGGCGCGCCCGCCCGGATGATTCCGGCACTGCGCGGGCGCCTCGCGCGTCCCGATCTCCCGGCCGCGATCCGGACCGCGCGGCTGCTCGACATCGGCGCGCGTCTCGGCCGGGCCGACTTCCACGTCCTCGACGATCACCCGAACGCGCGGGGCCATCGCGCGATCGCCGACGCGGTGCTCGCCGCGATGCGGCCGACGCCTTGACTTGCCGCGTTGGCGGCTGCTAGATACCCATGATGGACGTGCGTCACCGGGAAGTGCTGATCGCCGTCATCCGCGAATACGTGGACTCGGCGGAGCCGGTGGGATCACGCGTGCTCACCAAGCGGCACTTTCCGTCCCTCTCCCCCGCGACCATCCGCAACGTCATGTCGGATCTCGAGGACATGGGCTATCTCGCGCAGCCGCACACGAGCGCGGGACGCGTGCCCACCGACACGGCCTACCGCTTCTACGTCGAATCGTTCCCGCCCGCCGGCCCCGCGGCCGCGCGGTCGGAGTCGCTTCCGGCGCGGCGGTCCGGCATCGACGGCTTCATGGAGGGCGCGTCCGCGCACCTGTCCAGCACCACGCGACTCACCGGCGTCTTGCTGGCACCGCCGCTCCAGCACACACGCATCGCGCGCGTCGACCTGATCCCGCTCGAAAACGATCGCGCGCTCGCCGTCGTGGTCACCGACGCGGGCTGGCTGACCGTGCGCGCCATCACCGTCGAGCCGCCGCTCCGCGACGCGGAGGTGCGCGAGATCGGGCACGAGCTGACGCGCCGCTTCCGCGACCGCACGGTGGCCGACATCTTGGAGGCGGCGAGCCGGCGCGATCCCCTCGATCCGCTCACCGCGCGCGCGGCGACGGTGCTCGACCAGGTGTATACCCTCCTGGCCGGACGCACGCTCTACGTGAGCGGCGCCATGAACATCCTCGACCACCCGGAGTTCGGGGACCTCGAGTCGACGCGGGCGCTGCTCCGCATGTTCGAGCAGAAAGAGCGCCTCGCGGATCTCATGGCGTCGATGGCCGACGAGCAGGGCGTGCGCGTGACCATCGGCGAGGAAAACCCGGTCGCCGAGCTGCGTGATTGCACCGTGATCACGTGCTCGTACATGTACCGCGACGAGGTGCTCGGGATCCTCGGCGTGGTGGGGCCGCGCCGCCTGCCCTACCCGGAGATCATGTCCGTGGTCGACGAGACCGCGCGGCAGGTCACGGAGGCGCTCGCGCGCGTCCGCCAGGACTTGTACCTGCCGTCCTGATCGCGGCGGGTTGCTATAATTTCGTCATGGACGACCGGACAGGTATAGACGGCGAGTCATCGCCGGCAGACAGCCCCAGTGAGATCGAGGAGCTCCGCCGGGAGCTCGCCGACAAGAGCGACCGCCTGCTACGCGCCCTCGCCGAGACGGACAACGTGCGTCGGCGCACGCAGCGTGAGCGTGAGGAAGGCGCGCGCTACGCGGGCGAGGCCCTGCTGCGCGACATCATCCCCATCCTCGACAACGTGGACCGCGCCCTCGACGCCGCGCGCGCGTCGGGCGACACGTCCCGTGTCGTCGACGGCATCGAGCTGATCCGCCGCGAGTTCCTGAAGGTCCTCGAGCGGCACGGCGTCACGCGGTACTCGGCACTCGGCGCCCGCTTCGATCCCAACCAGCACGAAGCCATCGCGCGCATCGTGAGTGTCGACACCGAGCCGGACACCGTCGTGGGCGAGACCGTACCCGGCTACTCCTTGCGCGGGCGCGTGATCCGCCCCGCGCAGGTCGCCGTCGCCGCCGCGCCCGACGAGAACGCCGCCTAGCCCCGTGGCCAGCGACTACTACGAGCTGCTCGGCGTCGGCCGCGACGCGAGCGAGACCGACCTCAAGCGCGCGTACCGCCAGCTCGCCATGCAGTGCCACCCGGACAAGAACCCTGACGACAAGGCGGCGGAGGAGCGTTTCAAGCAGATCAGCGAGGCCTACGCCGTCCTCTCGGATGCCGACAAGCGCGCGCACTACGATCGCTTCGGTACCGCGCCCGGCGGGAGCGCCGGCGCCGACGGGGGCTTCGGCACGCTCTTCGAGGACATCTTCGAGAACTTCTTCGCGGGCGGCGGCCGCGGGCGCGGCTCGCGGGCGGGGCGCGGCGACGACCTCCAGTACGAGTTGAAGATGGCGCTCGAAGAAGCGGCGACCGGCGTCGAGACGAAGATCCAGATCCCGCGGCTCGAGCCGTGCGCGCCGTGCCACGGCACCGGCGCCGAGCCGGGCAGCCAGCGGACGATCTGCGAGACGTGCCGCGGCCAGGGCCAGGTGCGATTCAACCAGGGGTTCCTCACGGTGGCGCGGACGTGCCCGAAGTGCCGGGGCGAAGGCGAGATCAACAAGAACCCGTGCCGTGAATGCCGCGGGGAGGGACGCCGCCGCGCCGAGAAGCTCCTGGCCGTCAAGATCCCCGCCGGCATCGAGGATGGGATGCAGCTCCGCGTGAGCGGCGAAGGCTCCGCCGGCGTCCACGGCGGCCCCGCCGGCGATCTCTACGTCCTCGTGCGCATCCGCGAGCACGCGATCTTCGCGCGCAGCGGCGCCGAGCTCCTGTGCGAGCTCCCGGTCTCGTTTCCCCAGTTGGCGCTCGGGGCGGAGATCGAGGTCCCCACGCTCGACGGCAAGGAAATGCTGAAGATCCCCGCCGGGAGCCAGGCGCACGAGATCCTGCGTCTGCGCGGCAAGGGCATGCCGCACCTCAGAGCCCGCGGACGCGGCGATGCGTGCTACCGCCTCGTCCTCGAAGTTCCGCGGAAGCTCAACCAGAAGCAGCGCGAGACGCTGGAGGCGTTCGACAACGCGTCGGGTGGCCAGCACGGTCCGCTGCTCAATTCGTTCATGGAGCGGATGAAGAAGCTGTTCGAGTAGCGGGGTGCCTGTCGCCGCCCGCTACTGGGAGCTCACGCTCACCGTCCCGCCCGACGCCGCCGAGGGACTCACGAACTTCCTCTGGGAGACGGGCGCGCTCGGGGTCGTCGAAGAAGAGCGCCCCGGCGAGACGCCGGAGTTGCGCGCCTTCTTTCCCGCGACCACCGCGCCGGCCTGGCTCACCGAGCGCGTGACCGTGTACGCGGAAGGGCTGATCGCGCTCGGCTTCGGCGCGGTCGGGCGTCCGCGCGTCACGACGCTCGAGGACGGCGGCTGGGCGGAAGCGTGGCGTGAGCACTTTCGTCCCATCACGATCGGCGGCTTCATCGTGGCGCCGCCGTGGGAGGCGCCGGCTTCGGTCGAACGCATCGTGCTCGTCATCGAGCCGGGACGCGCGTTCGGCACGGGGCACCACGGGAGCACGGCGGGCTGCCTCGAAGCGCTCGAGCGCACCCTGCGCGCCGGCGTCCCCGAGCGCGCCCTCGACCTCGGGACCGGCTCCGGGATCCTCGCTATCGCGCTCGCGCGACTCGGCGTCGCGCACGTCCTCGCCGTCGACGAGGACCCGGACGCCATCGCGAACGCATCCGCCAACGTCGCGCGCAACGGCGTGGCCGCGCGCGTCGACTGTCGGATGGACGACGCCGCGACGCTGGATGCTCCCCGCGCGCCGCTCGTCGTCGCCAATCTCATCAGCGGCGTCCACCGGCGCCTCGTCGCGCGCTACGAGCGGTACGTCACCGCCGGCGGCACGCTGATCCTCGGGGGAATCCTCGATACGGAGGCGGACGAGCTCGGGCGCGTCGTGGGCGGGCACGGCTGGCAGCCCGCGTTCGCCGTCTCGCGCGAAGGATGGTCCACGCTCGTCTTCACGAGACACACGTGAGGCGGTTCACGATCGCGCGTGACCGGCCGGACGATCACGTCACCTTCGACCGCGACGAGAGTCATCACCTCGCTCACGTCCTGCGGCTCCGGACGGGCGACACGGTCATCGCCGTCGACGGAACCGGGCGTGACTACACCGTGCGCCTCGAGACCGTGGGCACGGAGACGACGGGAACGATCGTCGCCGTCGCGACGCGGGACACGGAGTCGCCGTTTCCCATCACGCTCGTGCAAGGCCTCCCCAAGGGCGACAAGCTCGACCTGGTGATTCGTGCGGCCACCGAGCTCGGCGTGGCCCGCATCGCGCCCGCGCTCACCGCGCGCACGGTCGTGCGGCTCGACGCGAGCCGTGCGGCGACACGCGTCGCGCGATGGCAGCGCGTGGCGCGCGAAGCAGCCAAGCAATGCGGACGGAGCCGATTGCCGGTCATCGAAGCGCCGCGCGCGCTCGGCGAGTGGCTGGCCGATCCCGCGGATGCCGGAGCGCTCCGTCTCTGCCTGTGGGAGGAGGCCCGCGCGCCCATGGCCGACCTTCTCGCGTCTTTGTCCTCGCCGCCGTCCTCCGCGATCGTAGTCGTCGGCCCCGAAGGCGGGCTGACGCCGGCCGAAGCCGACACGGCGCGGCGCGCCTCGTGGCACATCGTTGGCTTCGGGCCGCGACTGCTCCGCACCGAGACCGCCGGCCCCGCCGTGATCGCGGCGCTCCAATTCAAATTTGGAGACCTCGCGCGATGACATCACCCGGCACAGGCGCCGAGCGTGCGGACGAAGCTCGGGAGCCCGCGAGTTTCTGGCAACACGTCGATGGCGGCGTGCACGCGTGGGGCTCCTCGCGCGCCGAGGCGTTCGCCCGCGCGGCGGAGGGCGTCTTCGCCCTCGTCATGTCGCCCGCGCACGTGGCGTCGCGGGAAACACGCGAGGCACGGGCGCAAGGCGACACCCCCCAAGCGCTCCTGGTGAACTGGCTGAACGAGTGTCTCTACGTGCACGAGATCGAAGGCTTCGCCGTCGCGCGCGTCGAGATCGACGCGTGCCGCGAAGGTTTCGTCCACGGAGTGCTGCACGGTGAAGCGCTCGATCCGGCGCGGCATCCGGTCGGGACGATCGTCAAGGCGGCGACGCATCATCAGGTGGAAATTCGCGAGACAGCGGACCGCGTGGACGTGCGCGTCGTCGTCGACGTGTAAATTCCCCGGGATCGATCGCCGTCCAACGCTCGTGGCGGAAACGGGACGATCGGCATCCGAGTCTGTCTCATCCGCGCATCAATTCGGCTCGGTGCCTCTCCCTCGTACGCCTCTAAGTGACTGCGATACAAAGACGCAAAGATCTGGCACCCCCGTTGCGTATCATGTTTGCCGCATGGACCATCAGCGGACCATCCGGAAGCAGGTCAGCCTCGAAGGGATCGGCCTCCACTCCGGCAAACCGGTCCGCCTCACGCTGAGCCCGGCGCCGGTGGATTCCGGGATCGCCTTCCGCGTGGCGGACAGCGACCCGATCCCGGCCGCGCCCGAAAGCGTGGTCGATTCCCACTACGCGACGACGATCGGACGCGGCGCCGCGCGCGTCCAGACCGTCGAGCACCTGATGGCCGCGGCCGCCGGGCTTGGCATCGACAACCTCGACATCCGCGTCGACGGCACGGAGCTCCCGGCCCTCGACGGGAGCGCGAAGCCCTTCGTGGCGCTGATGCTCGCCGCGGGTCGCGTGCGCCTGAACGCGCGCCGGCGCCCGCTCACGATCCCCTACCCGGTCCGCGTGGGAAACGACTCGCGCTGGCTCATCATCGTTCCCGCGGACCACCTGCGCATCAGCTACACGCTCGACAACGACCATCCGGCCATCGGTATGCAAGCGTTGTCGTGGGTCGCCACCGAGCAGTCGTTCGTGGACGAGTTCGCGCCGGCGCGCACGTACGGCTTGCTCAAGGACCTCGGCGCCATCCGCAAACGCGGCCTCGCCCAGGGCGTCTCGCTCGACAACACCATCGGGGTGGGCGACCGCGGTGTGCTGAACAGCCTGCGCTATCGCGACGAGTTCGTGCGCCACAAGGTGCTCGACCTCGTCGGCGACCTCGCCCTGCTCGGCCGCCCTCTTCTCGGCCACGTCATCGCGCGCAATGCGGGTCACGCGCTCAACTACGAGCTCGTCCTCGCCATTCAGCACGCGGCCGGCCTCGAGCGCCGGCCCGCCGAAGTCACGGTGCTGCGGCCCGAGCAGGCCCAGCGCTACTCCACCGCCCCGGCGATCAGCTAACCACCTGCGCCCGTCCGTGGGGGACCGCGGTCTATAATGTTCGTGCGGTAACCCCATGCCGTTCCTCAGCGAGCAAAGCCGGCGCAAACGCAACCTCGTGATCATCACGGGGTTCCTGCTCCTGCTCGGGATCGCGAGCGCGTTCGACCTCGGCGTGCGCGCCCCCGACATCCCAGTCGCCTCCAACGTCGCGATCATCGCGCTCTTGAATCTCAACCTGATCGTCTTCGTCCTGCTCCTCGTCCTGCTCTTCCGCAACCTCGTGAAGCTCTCGCTCGAGCGGCGCCACAAAGTGCTGGGCTCGCAGTTCAAGACCAAGCTCGTGTTCTCGTTCATCGTCCTCGCGGTGGCGCCGGCCGTCGTCATCTTCGTGATCGCGTCGAACTTCATCGGCCGCTCGATCGAAGGCTGGTTCAAGCCTCAGGTGGAGCGGCCGCTCGACCACGCGCTCTCGGTCGCGCAGACGTACTACAAGAGCCTCGAGCTCACGTCGCTCCGCCAGGCGCATCAGATCGCGCGCACCATGACGCGCGACAGCCTCCTGGCGCCCGACCGCCGCGCGGCGCTCCTCGCGTACCTCGCCGAGCACCGGGAGCAGGTCGGCCTGGCCGCGATCACCGTGCTCGCTCCGAGCGGCAAGGAGATCGCGCACGTCGAAGACCCCGTGCTCGGCGACTTCCCGCTGCGTGACGTCGGCAAGGCTCAGCTCACCCAGGGCCTCGGCGGACAAGAGACGGCGGCGCTGCGCGAGCTGTCGTCGGGCGATCTCATCGAAGCGGTCGCGCCCGTGTGGAGCACGCGCGACGGCGTCCGCCGGGTGGACGCGGCGGTGGTCGTGGGCACGTACGTCACCGAGCGTCTGGAGGCGAAGGTTCGCGCCATCACGCAGGCGTTCAAGGACTACAAGCAGCTGCGCCTCATGAAGAACCCGATCAAGGGCAGCTACATCCTGCTCTTCCTGCTCCTGACGCTGATCGTCGTGTTCTCCTTCACGTGGTGGGGACTCTATCTCGCGCGCGGCATCAGCGGCCCCATCGCGGAGCTGGCGGAAGGGACGCGCGAAGTGGCGGCGGGCAACCTGCGCTACCGGGTCCAGGCGCGCGCCGACGACGAGATCGGCGTCCTCGTCGACTCCTTCAACCACATGACCGAGGACCTGTCGGAATCGAAGCGCCGCCTCGAAGGTGCGTACCTCGATCTCCAGGACAAGCACACGGAGCTCGAGGAGCGGCGCCACTACATCGAGACCGTGCTCGCGGCCATCACGACGGGCGTCGTCTCGTTCGATCCCGAGGGCCGCGTGACGACGATCAACCGCGCGGCCGCGCGGATGTTCGGGCTCGACGAGGCCGCGAGCGTGGGGAGCCCCGTGGACACCGTGTTCGCCGGCCCCGAGCTCGCGGAAGTGGCCACGCTGGTGCAGCGAACGCGCCGCCCGCACGCCGGCGTCGTGGAGCGTGAGCTCACGCTCGCGGGGGCGGGCGGCGCGATCACCCTGGTCGCCATGGCGACCGCCCTGCGCGGGCTCGACGGCGAGTACGCGGGCGCGGTGGCCGTCTTCGACGACCTCACCGAGCTGCTCAAGGCGCAGCGGCTCGCCGCGTGGCGCGAAGTGGCGCAGCGGATCGCGCACGAGATCAAGAACCCGCTCACGCCGATCCAGCTCTCGGCGCAGCGCCTGCGCCGCCGCCTCTCGCACCTGCCGGAAGAGCGCGAGCTGGTGAACGAGTGCACGGAGACGATCATCCAGGAGGTGGACGCGCTGAAGCGGCTCGTCGACGAGTTCTCGCGCTTCGCGCGCATGCCGGCGCTCGCACCCCGCCCCACGGACGTCCGTCCGCTCGTGGACGGCGTCACGTCGCTCTACCGCGACCTCCATCCGGCGCTCACCATCGTCACGCGCCACGGCGAGGACGTGCCGTTGCTCGACGTCGATCCCGATCACGTGAAGCGCGCGATCCTGAACCTCGTCGACAACGCGGTGGCCGCGGTGAAGAGCATGGGCGAGGTGGAGATCGAGACGGCCGCGGTCGACGGCGGGCGGCGGGTGCGGATCACGGTGAGCGACCGCGGACCCGGCATTCCCGCGGGCGAGCGCGCCCGGCTCTTCCAGCCCTATTACTCGACGAAGGTCTCCGGGATGGGGCTCGGGCTCGCGATCGTCCAGGAGATCGTGGCGGAGCACGGCGGCACGCTCGTGCTCGAAGACAACGTTCCCCACGGCAGCCGCTTCGTCATCGAGCTGCCCGTCTCGCCGGCGGCGAGCCCGGCGCCCGTCTCCGCCTGACATGGCCGGCGAGCACATCCTCATCGTCGACGACGAGCCCGCCATCCGCGGAAGTCTGCGCGGCGTTCTCGAGGACGAGGGCTATCGCGTCACCGCCGTGGCGAGCGGCGCGGACGCGCTCGTGGCACTCGCGGACGACGGCCACGAGATGGTGTTCCTCGACATCTGGATGCCGGGCATGGACGGCCTGGCGACGCTCACCGAGATCAAGCGCCTCCGGCCCGAGGTGACGGTCGTCATGATCTCGGGGCACGGCACGATCGAGACCGCGGTGAAGGCGGCCCGGCTCGGCGCGTACGACTTCATCGAGAAACCGCTGTCCCTCGAGAAGACGCTCCTCACGGCCACGCGGGCGCTCGAGCACGGCCGGCTCGAGCGCGAGAACGCGGCCCTCCGCGCCCGCCTGTCCGCGCGCTCCGAGATCATCGGTGAGAGCGCCGTGATGCGCCGGCTGCGCGACGACATCGCCACCGCGGCGCCGTCGAGCGGGCGCGTGCTCATCCACGGTGAGAACGGCAGCGGCAAGGAGCTGGTGGCGCGCGCCATCCACGCGCTCTCCGCGCGCCGCGCGCAGCCCTTCGTCGAGGTCAACTGCGCGGCGATCCCCGACGAGCTGATCGAGTCGGAGCTGTTCGGTCACGAGCGCGGCGCCTTCACGGGCGCGACGGCGCGTCGGCGCGGGCGCTTCGAGCAGGCGGACGGCGGCACGCTGTTCCTCGACGAGATCGGCGACATGAGCGTACGCACCCAGGCCAAGGTTCTCCGGTCGCTGGAGGAGCAGGCCTTCGAGCGCGTGGGCGGCAAGGAGACGATCAAGATCGACGTGCGCGTCATCGCGGCTTCGAATCGCGACCTGGCGGCGCTGATCGGCGAGGGACGCTTCCGCGAGGACCTCTACTACCGCCTCAACGTCATTCCCATCGAGGTGCCGGCGCTGCGCGCGCGCAGGGACGACATCCCGCTGCTCGTCGAGCACTTCATCACTCTGTTCTGTCACGAGAACGGGAAACCGACGAAGCGGCTCGACGGCGAAGCGCTCGCCTACTTCATCGCGTACGACTGGCCGGGCAACGTGCGCGAGCTCCGGAACATGGTCGAGCGCCTCGTGATCATGGCGCCGCGCGAGACGATCGGCCCGGACGACCTGCCGCCGCCTCTCCGCCCGAAGAGCGCGGCCGAGGCCGGGCCGGCGGGAGCGCGCTCGCTGCGCGAGGCGCGTGACAACTTCGAGCGCGCCTACATCCTGGCCGAGCTCGGCGTGCACGAATGGAACATGACGCGCACGGCCGAGCGGCTCGGCATCGAGCGTAGCCACCTCTACCGCAAGATCAAGGCGTACGGCATCACCCCGCCGAAGTAGCCGGACGCTATGCCGAGTGCCGATTATGATGCGTGCATGGAGCCGATCACGAGCCCGGCGCTGCGCCGCCTGGTCGACCGTGCCGCACGCGACGGCGAGGTGCTTGCCGTCATCCTGTTCGGTAGCCGCGCCAGGGGCGACGCTGGTCCCGGCTCCGACATCGACGTGTGCCTCGTGCTCGCGCCCGACATGTCGTCGCGCGAGGCAGCGGCCCGCAAGCGCCTCGAGTACCTCTCGGAGAGCGACCTGGATCTCAGCGTGTTCCAGCAACTTCCCCTTCACATC
>JBGOTH010000045.1:0-11198 GCA_041476345.1 Methylomirabilia bacterium | reverse complement strand
CAGACGTCTCCCCGGCCGCGTCGCTTCCGCTGGATGCGGTGGGCGGTGGGCACCGCCGCCGCCGCAGTCATGGCCGCGGGGTTCAGCGCGGGAGTCGTGGCGTCGCGCTACGAGGCGCGGCTCGGGTTCGTCGCGCGCCAGGCGGCCAAGGTGAGAGAGGAGCTCCGGCGCGAGCAGCTCGCGCTGCGCGACGAGGTGGCCGGCGCGCGCGCCGCGGCCGAGCTCCTGCGTGATCCCGCGACGCGAGTGATGGTGCTCAAGGGGCTGCCCGCCGCGCCCGGTGCGAGCGGGCGCGTCGTGTGGAACGAGAAAGCCGGCGGCCGAGTCTACGTCATTGGCCTGCCGGCGGCGCCGGCTGGGAAGACATACCAGTTGTGGACGATCGCGGGTGCGACGCCGCGTCCCGCCGGGACGTTCGATGTCGATGCCGCGGGTGGCGCCGCGCGCGCCGTCGCGCCGGCCGGCGATCGCCCGGTCAAGGTCTTCGCGGTGACGCTCGAGCCCGCGGGCGGCGTCCCCGCGCCGACGGGGCCGATGGTGCTGGCCAGCAAGTAGCTCGCTACCGTCGGCGGGCGGCGTGGAGGACGGCGACGACCGTCATCCCATCCACGATCTCACTTCGCTCGACCATTTGAATGGCTTCGTCGAACCGAAACGTGCCGACCTCGATGAACTCCGTGGCGTCCGACTCGTGCTCGACGGCCGAAAGGCCGGTCGCGACGTAGAGGTGCGCGGTCTCGTCCAGCACGCTCTTCGACGTGTCGAACGTGCAGATCTTTTCGAGCCGCCCCGCGCGATAGCCCGCTTCCTCCGCCAGCTCCCGCTGTGCGGCATCGGTCTCGCTCTCGCCCGGCTTCGCGGATCCGCTCGGGATCTCCCACAGAAACTTGCGCGCGACGTAGCGGTACTGCCCGACCAGCACGACCGTGTCGGCGTCGAGGAACGGCAAGACGCCGATCGCAGGCGGTGTCTCGACGACGCCGTAGAGCGTGCGGCGCCCGTCGGGCATCTCGGCCACGTCCTCGCGGACGCGGATCCACGGGTTCACGTACACGGCGCGCGTCGCGATGGTCCGCCAGGGCGTACGCGCGAGCGAGCGGCGATCGTCGGTCATTCGGCGCCTCCGGAACCGAGCGTATACTCGACGGATGCTGCCCGCACCCGTGGAAAAGCTCTGGCGTGACCTCGAAGCGGTCCGCGCCGACGTGCTGAAGGAAGTCGGCGGCCTGTCGCAGGCGCAGGCCGACTGGAAGCCGGGGGCGAAGGACTGGTCGGTCGGCGAGATCGTCCATCACCTCGTGATGGCCGAGATCGCGACGGGCAAGCTCACCACGAAGCTGACGCGCGAGGCGGAAGCGGCGGGCACGCTGAAGTCGCTGCCCGCCGACCTGCGCGAGTTCCCGCGGATGTCGGCGAGTCCCGCCGCATCCGCGGACGCGCCGCCGGTCGTATGGCCGGAGGCGGGCAAGCCGATCGCCGCGCTGATCGAAGAGATGAAGGGCACGCGCGTCCGTAGCCGGCAGTCGATCGAGAAGCTGGCCACGCTCGATCCGCGGCCGCTCGTCTTCACACACTTCCGCCTTGGCGATCTCGACCTCTCCCAGTGGTGGCAGCTCCAGGCGCAGCACGACGGGATTCATCTTCGCCAGATCCGCGACGTGAAAGCCTCGCCCGGGTTCCCGAAGGCCTGACCATGAAGGTGGTGCTCCGCAATCCGCGGCGCGAGGTGGAAGTGGCGGGCCGGCGTCGCGTGAAGGACGTGCTCATCGAGCTGAAGATCATTCCCGAGTCTGTCCTCGTGATCCGCGGCGACGAGCTGATCACCGCCGACCAGCAGGTCGGGGACGACGACGTCATCGAGCTACGTCCCGTGATGAGCGGCGGCGCCCGATGAAGTGCACGAAGTGCGGCGACCGCGCGACCATCGAGCTGCGCCGCCACAACGCCGCGTTCTGCGTCGCCGACTTCCAGGAATTCTTCAAGAAGCAGGTGCGCGAGGCGATTCGCAAGCACCGCATGTTCACCACCGACGAGCCGGTGATGGTCGCCGTCTCGGGCGGCAAGGACTCGCTCGCGCTGTGGGACGTGCTGATCGAGGACGGCTACCGCACGACGGGGCTCTATCTCGACCTCGGGATCTTCGACTATTCGGTGGAGTCGAAAGCGAAGTGCGAGGCGTTCGCGGCGGCGCGCGGTGTGCCGCTGATCATCTCGCGCGTCGAGGAAGAAGTTGGTGCGCCGATTCCCGTCATCAAGCAGGTGACGCGGCGGCCGCCGTGCTCGGGCTGCGGCCTCTCGAAGCGCTACCTGATGAATCGCACGGCGCTCGCGCAGGGCTTTCCGGTTGTCGCGACGGGCCACAATCTCGACGACGAAGCCGCGACGCTGTTCGGCTCGATCATGCACTGGCAGACCGACGCGCTGCCGCGCCAGTCGCCCGCGCTCGCGTCCACGCACCCGAAGCTCGTGCGGCGCGTGAAGCCGCTCTACCGGCTCTCCGAGCGCGAGACGGCGGCCTTCGCGTTCCTCCGGAAGATCGACTACATCGTCGACGAGTGCCCGTTCGCGAAAGGCGCCACGTCGATCGCGCACAAGGAGATCCTGAACCGGATGGAGGACGCGTCGCCCGGCGCGAAGCACAACTTCCTCTTCGGGTTCCTCGAGAAGGGCCGCGCAGCCTTCGAGCGCGTGGAGAACGTGGTGCTGAACGAGTGCACGCGCTGCGGCCAGGTTACCACCGGTACCATCTGCGCCTTCTGCAAGCTGGCCGACCAAGTCAAACGCGCTGGCTGAGCTGAGGGCGAGGAGCGCGAGCCCGGCGCGGCGCGTGGCGCGGGGTGGGTCGCGCCTCCTGTCCTCGCCGAGATGAAGCTTCGCTTCATTCGGCGGCGAATGTCGGCGTGACCCACCCCGCGCCACGCGCCGCGCCGGGCTCGCGCTCCTCGCCCTCAGCTCACCCGGCGGATTGGTCTCGCTCCACGAATTTGCGGAACGTGCACATCGCGCTGACGCGGAACCAAGTGCTCAGCGTGCGTACATTTCTGACGCTGATCTGGGAACTCCGAGCGCGGGCTTTGCCGGCAGGAGCACGATTGGGTGAAGGTGCATCTGCTCATTCATGAGTTGCACGAGTTGGGGATTGAGCCGGTGTTTTGGCGCGACGACGCGGCAGCGTCGGCGTAGGCTCTACGCCGTGGCCCTTGAGGGTAGTCGCGCCAAAAGTCGCAGGGCGAAGCAGCACCGGGACGCTCTCGATAAGAGCGTGCGCGCCTTCTTCAAGAAGAAACCTTATCGAATCCGCGTTGAATCCGATTTGCAGCGCGGACACCATATCGTACGGCTTGTGAACACACCGCCCCGACCGCCGTCCAAGGAATGGGCGTTGATCATCGGAGACTGCGCCCACGCCATGCGATCCGCGTTCGACTACATCACTTGGGAATGCTCCTACGGACGCGGCGACAGACGTACCGCATATCCGATCTGTAGAAGCGAGCGCGAATTCGACGGAGTTGCGAAGAGGAAATTGCGACACTTGTCGCCGCGCATGCGTGCAGCGATCAAGTCTGCTCAGCCGTATCACGCTCCTAATCCGACGCTTACGAACCTCTGGCTGATTGAGACACTCGACAACGCCGACAAACACCGACTGCTCACTGTTACTGTCAGCGTTCAACACTCGCTTGATGCGAGCTTTGCTCTCCCGATTGGATTTATTGGCGTTTTCAACCCGAGTCCGAGGCTGTTTCCGAATGTCCAGCTCAAACGAAACGCAATGCTGGCCAAGATCACCACGCCCCCTTACGTGAAGATGCGCGCAAACTTTACCCCGGCAATAGCGTTCGGAGAGGGTGTCGGATTTGGTGGTCGCGCGTATGCCGTCGATTCGTTGCGAGACGCCTTGGCTAATCTCAACAGCCTTCTGGCGTCGTTTAGGATCGTTCTGGCGAACGATCCTGGTGCGAGATAGCGGCGCCCCGCTGCCCTAAAACATCGAAGCCTGCCTCAGAACGCGGAGGGCTTGCTGGGCTTGTAGCGCAGAGCCGGCAAAGCCTCCCTCCGAGTCAGCGGTTCAGCGCGCGCTTCCAGGCGCCGAGCAGGCCCTGCGGGACGAAGATGACCATCAGGGTGAAGATCACGCCGACCGGGATCAGGTAGTACTCGTAGAAGACGCGCGAGAAGACTTCCTTCATCAGGAGGTAGAACGCCGCCCCGACCACCGGGCCCACCAGGGTTCCGATCCCGCCCATCACGTTGAAGATGACGGCCTCGCCTGAGACCAGGAAGAGGACGAAGTCGGGCGCCGCGAACTTGTTCTGGATCGCGTAGAGCACGCCCGCCAGCCCCGCGAAGCAGCCGGACAGCATCACCGAGACGATCTTGTAGCGCTCGACGTGGTACCCGATGGCACGCGTGCGCGGCTCGTTCTCCCGGATCGACTGGAGCACGGTGCCGAAGGGCGACTGCGTGATCCGCCGCAGGACCAGGTAGGACACCGTCACCGTGCCCAGCACGAACCAGTGGAGCCCGTTCTGTGTGAAGGGGATGGTGTAAAGCCCCGTGATCCCGAACGGCGGCTGCCGGAACGTGAGGCCGTTCTCGCCGCCCGTCACGTCCGTCCACGTGAAGATGATGACGTAGAAGATCTGCGAGAAGACGAGCGTGGTGATCGAGAAGTAGATGTCGCGCAGCCGCGTGGAGAAGAACGCCACGAACATCGCGACGACGGCGGCCGCGACGACGCCGACCAGCATGGCGATCCAGAGATTCGGCGGCTTCACGATGAGGAGAGCGGCGGCGCTGCCGTACATGCCGAGCCCGAAGAATACCGAGTGACCGAACGAGACCATGCCGGTGTAGCCGATGAGGAGATCGGACGACATCGCGAAGAGGCCCCAGATCAGGATCTCCGTCGCGAAGCGCTGCCAGAACTCCGGGAGGACGAGCGGCGAGGCCGCCAGCGCCGCGACGACGATCGCGAAGCTGGTCCAGTAGGCGGTGCTCGGGCCCGTCGTGGTCGTGCTCATTTCGGCGTGGGCACGAACAGGCCGGTCGGCCTGACGAGCAGGGTGATGATCAGCGCGACGAACGACACGATCACCGCCTGGGCCGGGCTGACCCAGATCGTCGCCAGCGACTCCAGCAGGCTGATGAAGATGGACGCGAGGATCGAGCCGCCGAGATTGCCCATGCCGCCCACGACGACGACCACGA
Organism: Methylomirabilia bacterium; assembly: GCA_041476345.1. Lineage (GTDB taxonomy): Bacteria > Methylomirabilota > Methylomirabilia > Rokubacteriales > CSP1-6 > VGLJ01. Next base: position 5,984 of record JBGOTH010000045.1, on the reverse strand, counting down.
ACGCTCGGAGCGTGAAGTCGAAGCCCATCGCGTGGTTGACGCCGACGGTGGGGCCGAACAGCACGCCGGCCGCGGCCGCCATGGCGGCCCCGATCGCGAACACGACGGTGTGGACCCATGGCACCGGGATCCCCATGGCCTCGGCCATGAAGCGGTCCTGCGTGGTGGCGCGGATCCAGATCCCGTGCTTGCCGTACTTCATGAAGAGGTACAGCCCGCCGATGATCGCCGCCGACATGCACGCGATCACGAGCCGATACCAGGGGTACTCGATGTAGAAGAGCTTGAAGTGCCCGGTGACCGGCTCGAGGATCCGGCGCGGCACGGGGCCGTACTGCCAGAGCGCGTAGTTCTGGATGATGAGCGAGAGTCCGAAGGTCGCGAGGATCGTCGTGAGGGGATCGCGTCCGAGCAGCGGGCGGAGCGCCGTGGCCTGGAGCACCGCGCCGAGCAGGGCCATCGCCAGGACGGAGGCGATCAGGGCGAGCCAGAAATTGCCCGTCGTGAGGAACGCCGTCGTGCCGAAGTACGCACCCAGCATGAAGAGGTCGCCGTGCGCGAAGTTCACGATGTCCATGATCCCGAAGATCAGCGTGAGCCCGGACGCCACGAGCGCCAGGATCATGCCGTTCACGAGGCCGTTCACGATCTGCACGAGGATCTGATCGACAGGGATCATCGGCGGCTCAGACTCCGAGGTATTGGTGGATGACGGCGGCGTCCTGGCGGAGGTCCGCGGCCGGCGCGTGGTGACGGACCACGCCCTTCTCCATGATGTACACGCGGTTCGAGGCCTGAAGCGTCAGCGGCACGTTCTGCTCCACGAGCAGAATGGCGACGCCCTCGTTGTGGAGGACCTCGATGATCTCGCTGATCTGCCCGACCATCCGAGGCATCAAACCCTCCGTCGGCTCGTCGAGCAGGATGATGCGCGGCTCCAGCATCATCGCGCGCGCGATGGCGAGCATCTGCTGCTCACCGCCCGACAGCGTGCCGCCGGCCTGGTTGCGGCGCTCCGCCAGGATCGGGAAGCTCGCGTAGACCTTGTCGAGGAGCGCCTGGCGACGCTCCGCTGTGACTTCGGGGCGGTCGAGCCCCGTGCGGAGATTCTCGATCACCGTCAGCAGGCGGAAGATCCGCCGGTCCTCCGGCACGTAGGCGATGCCCATGCGGGCCAGGCGATAGGGCGCGAGCCCGGCGATGTCTCGGCCCTCGAAGACGATGCGCCCCTCGGACGGGCGCACGAGGCCCATGATCGTCTTCAGCGTCGTCGACTTGCCGACGCCGTTACGCCCGAGCAGTCCCACCACCTCGCCGGGCTGGACCTCAAGCGACACCCCGTGCAGGATGTGGGACTTCGCGTAGTAAGTGTGCACGCCGTCGAGCGTGAGCATCAGGTCTTCAGGTAGACCTCTTGCACGCGCGGGTTGGCCTGGATCGCGGCGGGCGTGCCCTCGGCCAGCACTTCGCCGTAGTGCAGCACGGTGATCGTGCCCGCGAGCCCCATCACCACTTCCATGTCGTGCTCGACGATCAGGATGGTGAGGTCGGCCGCGATCCGTCGGATCAGGTCGACGGTGGCGTGCGTCTCCGTCACGCTCATGCCCGCCGTCGGCTCGTCGAGGCAGAGCAGTTTCGGCTCCGTCGCGAGCGCGATGCCGATCTCGAGATTGCGCTGCTCGCCGTGCGACAGGTTGGTGGCGAGCTCGTCCTGCTGATCGGCGAGCCCGACGGAGGCGAGCACGGTGCGCGCCCGCGCGATCACGTCACCGAACGAGCGGTGATGGCGCAGGAGACTCCACGAGTGGTGGCGCGACTGCACGGCGATCCGCACGTTCTCGAGCACGGTGGCGCCCGGCAGGATGTTGGTGATCTGGTAGGAGCGCGCGATCGCTTTCTGCGAGATGCGGTGGGGCGGCAGGCCCGTGATGTCGTCGCCGTCGAACAAGATGCGCCCGCCCGTCGGCTTCAGGACTCCCGTGATGCAGTTGAAGAACGTGGACTTTCCGGCCCCGTTGGGACCGATGACCGCGCGGATCTCGCCGCGCGGCACCGCGATGGACACGTTGTTGAGGGCGGCGAGGCCGCCGAACCGCATGGTGAGGCCTTCGATGCGGAGGATGGCCGCGTCACCGGCCGACGCGCCCCGGCCGTCGCCGGCCGGGGCGGTCGTGCCTTGGAGGGAAGCGCTCGTCACGCCCTCGGGAACGAGCAGGCGGGCGGGACGATCGTCTTTTCGCGCGGGACGACGCCGAGCAGGCGGTGCTTGTTGTCCTTGATGTCGAAGATGAACTGGCGCAGGAAGGCCTGGTGGTCCTCCCGGCGCAGGAGCTTGTCGCCCTGGGGGAAGTCGTCGCTCTCCTTGACCTCCATACCCTCGAGCGCCTCGATGAGCTTCATCGAGTCTTCGCGCCCGCGGAAGCCCGACTTCTGCATGCCGAGCTTCAGGAAGTTCATCGCCTCGAGGTTCGACTGCACGTAGCGGTCCGGGTCCGGGCCCGTCGGGTCCATCTTCTTCAGCAGTACCTTCGCTTCGTCGAAGAACTTCCTGTGGTACGGGGTGTCGAGCGGCTTGGTGAAGACCGGGATGTACCGGTTGACGCCGACGAAGCCCTCGACCTTCTGGCCCAGCGCGGTGAGGTGGATCGATTCTGCGACGGCACCGTCGCCCGCGTACCGGGCTTTCTTGAGGAGCCCGAGGTCATAGGCCTGGGTGGTGAACGTGACGGCGTTGGCGCCGAACATGATGGCGAAGAGGCCGTCGAAGCTGCCGGTGATCTTCGAGATGAACGCGGTCATGTCCGCGGTGCCGAGCGGGATGCCCGTGGTGCCGACGACGTCGCCGCCCGCCTTCTTGATCTGCTCGACGTAGGCGTCACGGGTCGTCTGACCCCACGCGTAGTCGAGGTAGACGACGTGCCACTTCTTCGCGACCTTGCTGACGAGGTACGGCGCGAATGCCACCGCCTGCGACGGCGCGTAGTCGAACGGCCGGAACACGTAACGACTGCACTTCGACGTCGTGATCGTCGTGTCCAGGCAGACGCCGATCATGAAGATCGTCTTCTGTTCCTCGAACACGGGCATGCAGGCGAGGCACACGTTCGAGAGATACCCACCCTCGCCGATGTCGACCTTGTCCTCGACGAGGAGCTTCTCCGTCTTCCGGCGCCCGACGTCCGGCTTCGACTCGTAGTCGGCGATGACCAGCTCGACCGGCCGGCCGTTGATGCCGCCGGCCTTGTTGATACGCTCCGTGGCCAGCTGCGTGCCGACGAGCGCCGTCTTCCCGCCGGCGGCGGCGAAGCCGGTCAGTGGCTGGAGCACGCCGATCTTGTAGGGCTTGGCTTGGCCGAAGGCCTCACGCCATGGGGCGGGAACCAGGATCGTCGCGCCCAGGGCGCCCGCCGTCGCGGCCGAGAGCCCGATGAATCTCCGCCGGGTCGTTTTGCCGCTCCACCACATCTCGCGAGCCCAGGGTTCGTCGTGCCATCGCTCTGCCATCAGCGGACCTCCTTAGTGTTCGACCGTGAGCCTTGACTTCTCTGTGCCCGGCGGTGGGCACGGGCATGCCGAAAGGTGCGTCGTTAATACACCAACGGCCTTGGCCGGCGCAAGACCGCGTTAGAATGAATCCTCCGCCGTTTGGGCGCCGTCGCAAACGAGAGGACCCTACCCATGACAACCGACAGCTCGGTCCGATCCGCCGACCTTGCTCTGATAACGGGCGTGGGCGCGGATATGTTTCCCTTCCGGCGTGAGCTCAGCCTGCGACCGCTCATCGATTTCTGGCGGAGCGACGGCAAGGACGCGAGCGAAGGTGTCTGCGCGGCGCTCAGCAAGGTGGTGGTCGGCGCGGTGGCGGGCGCACCCGAGCTCATGGAGCCGATCCTCGACGTGAGCGTCCTGGCAAAGCACCAGGACGTCGTCGACGCGCTGATGGCGGCGGTCTTTCCACCGGCCGCGTGGGACCAGTCGTACAGCGCGGCGCTCATGCCGTTCGACCTCGTGAGCTTCTACGAAACTCCCGCGTTCCGCCGCGCGCTCCTCGGGGACGACGGCCGCCTGCGCGGGCACATCAATCTCGACACCCAGAACCTGATGCTCGCGCGTATGCGCTTCGCCTACAAGATCGTGCTCGAGCGCGTGTACGGCATCACGATCGAGATGGACTATCCGCTGATCGCCACCACGACGGACCCGGACACCGGGCTCGAGCGCCACTTTCGTATCAACTTCGACTCCTCGTTCCAGACGGTGCGCGTGGTGGGCGCGCGCCCGGAGATCCCCGAGGCCGCCCGGGCCGGTTTGCACGGCGCGTTCTTCGACGTCGAACCGCTCGTGGCCCTGCTGCCCCCCGATCGGTTCGTGATCGAGGGCTTCACCATCGTTCGCGCGATGGACGTGACCGACCAGGAGGTCCTGTCGTCGATCAAGCGCGACCTCATCGACCGGGAGTCCGTCGTCTCGCGCGCGAAGTTCGAGGCGTTGCAGGCGAAGCTCCGCACGCTCTTTCGCCGCCCCGAGCTGCGCTTCGGCCTCGCCGCGCTCGACGGCGACAAGGTGCTGATCCTCAACTACGGCGCCGAGCTCGAGCACTCGTGCATCTTCGCGGACTCCGCGCACCACGACGTCTCCGAGTTCACGGGGACGGTGTACGAGGAGGCGGTGCGGGGCGGCCGGCCCGTCATCGTGCACGACCTCGCGGCGCCCGCGGGCCGTCATCCGGTCGAGAACCAGATGGTCGCGGCGGGGATCCGCGGGCTCATGGTGGCGCCGCTGCACTACCAGGACCGGGTGATCGGGACGATCGAGCTCGGCTCGCCGGTCGCGGGCGACTTCACGTCGATGCATCTGCCCAAGCTCGCCGAGATCCTCCCGCTCTTCGCGATGGCCGTGCAGCGCAGCATCGAGGAGCTGAACACGCGGGTGCAGGCCTTCATCAAGGAGAAGTGCACGGCGATCCATCCGACGGTGGAGTGGCGGTTCCGGCAGGCGGTGCTCGCCACGATCGAGCGGCGGAACGACAGCGCCCTCGACGCCCAGACGGAGATGGAGCCGATCGTCTTCCCGGACGTGTTCCCGCTCTACGCGCTGGCGGACATCCGCGGCTCGTCCACGCAGCGGGCGATCGCGATCCAGGCCGATCTCCTCGCGCAGCTCCGCCTGGCCGCCGCGGTCATCGATCAGGCCCATCGCGACAAGCTGCTGCCCGCGCTCGACGAGCTGCGCTACCGGATCGCCCGGCACACCGCGCAGATCGAGCGCGGGATCAAGTCCGGCGACGAGGTCGGCATCATCAGCTTCCTCCGGGGTGACGTGGAACGGCTCTTCGCGCACCTGGAGACGTTCGGGCCCCGCGTGCGCGAGCGCATCGCCGCGTATCGCGCCGCGCTCGATCCGAAGCTGCAGACGGTGTACCACGAACGGCGACGATTCGAGGAGAGCGTGACGCGGCTGGCCGAGGCCATCTCCTCCTACCTCGACCTCGAGGAGCAGGCGGCGCAGGGGATGTTCCCGCACTATTTCGAGAAGCAGAAGACGGACGGCGTCGACTACCAGGTCTACGTGGGCGCCTCGCTCCTCGAAGACGGTCGCTACGATCCGCTCTATCTCAAGAATCTGAGATTGTGGCAGCTCATGGTCAGCTGCGGCATCGCGCTCCGCGCCGAGCAGGTCAGGGAGCGCCTGCCGGTGCCGCTCGAGACCACGCACCTGGTGCTGGTCCAGCACGCGCCGCTCGCCATCCGCTTCCGCTTCGACGAAAAGCGCTTCGACGTGGACGGCGCCTACGACATCCGCTACGAGATCGTGAAGAAGCGAATCGACAAGGCGCTGGTGAAGGGCACGAGCGAGCGGGTGACCCAGCCCGGCAAGATCGCCATCATCTATTCGCAGGCGACCGAGGCGCTCGAGTATCGTGGCTACGTCGAGTATCTTCAGTCGCTCGGGTATCTGCGCCGGGGCATCGAGGAGCTCGATCT
>JBGOTH010000044.1:0-11466 GCA_041476345.1 Methylomirabilia bacterium | reverse complement strand
CCTGAACATCCTGACCACGCGGGGCCTGCACGTTCTGACCACGCGGCGCCTGGACATCCTGACCACGCGGGGCCTGCACGTTCTGACCACGCGGCGCCTGGACATCCTGACCACGCGGGGCCTGCACGTCCTGACCACGCGGCGCCTGAACATCCTGACCACGCGGGGCCTGCACGTTCTGACCACGCGGCGCCTGGACATCCTGACCACGCGGCGCCTGCACATCCTGCCGCGCACCGGCGAGCGAGCGCGGCGCCTGAATCTCCTGACTACGCGGGGCCTGCACGTTCTGACCACGCGGGGCCTGGATATCCTGACCACGCGGGGCCTGGACATCCTGCCGCGCGCCGGCGAGCGAGCGCGGCGCCTGTACGTCCTGCGAGCGCGCGGTGCTGATCTTCTTGCTAAGCATTTCCTTCGCCTGTGCAACTTCAGCGGGGCAGCTTGTCTGAGCATCGGCGAGGGGGCTGAATGCAGCGATCATCGCGGCGCTCATTACGAGTGCGAAGAACTTTTTCATCGTCGCTGTCCTTCCTATGGGTTGAAGGTTTCGGTGCTGGACTCCGTGAGGGGCGAAAGACTCCTGATTGCTTCCTCCCACCTCCCTTTCGATCGCGATGTCGTTCACTGTTCTTCTCACCTTGTGCATGGGCTAACTCAAGCTTCGTGCCAAGGACTGTGTATCTGTAAAGATGAAGTAAAACAATAGCTTGTACGACTAATCAGGAATGCCGAGAGACGATGTGCCCGAGGATCTCTTGGATGGCCACACGGCATTCTGCCCGGGTCCGGGACCCTCGCGGCCGTGTGCTACGCTCACAGTCCGATGTCCGCCGGTGTGGCGCGCACGGTGTTGTTCGCGGTCGCTGCAGTGATCGGTGGCGGCTGTGCGTTCGTTTCGACACGTCCATCACTGCCGCCCGGTTTACCGCCACCAGTTCGCCAAGTCCTCGCCAATGGGGTGCGCGTCGTCGTGCAGGAGCATCGCGCCAGCGACGTGGTGGCACTTCAGCTATGGGTGCGCGCGGGCGGTCGTGATGAAGCCACGAACGAATTGGGGCTCGCGCACTATCTCGAGCACATGCTCTTTAAAGGGACGACGACACGACCGACCGGATTCATCGACCGCGAGGTTGAGGGCGCCGGAGGCCGCATGAACGCGGGAACCTCGCTCGACTACACCTACTTCCACATGGTGTTGCCGGTTTCGCGGGTAGGCGCGGCAATCGATCTGCTCGCCGACATCAGCGTGAACGCGAGCCTCGCGGCTTCGGTGCTCGATGCGGAGAAACACGTGGTCCTCGAGGAGATGCGTCTGTTGGAGGACAACCCACGCCGCTTCCTGGCGCGCCAACTCCAGGAAGCGGTGTTCGAGGGCCATCCTTATGGGCGTCCGGTCATCGGGACCCCGGAGCTAGTACGAGGCCTGACGCGCGCTACGCTGCTCGCGTTCTACCGACGCCTGTACGTCCCGGAGGCGTTCACGCTGGTCGTCGTGGGCGCGGTTGGGCCGGCGGAGGTCTTCGAGCGCGCGCAGCGAACGTTCGGGCGTCTGCCGCGCACCGGGAATCTCCCGTTGCCGGCATCGGTCCCGCCGGCACTCGTCCCGCGCCGCGTGGATGTGTCGAGGCCTGGGACACTGGCGTATCTTGCCGTTGGCTGGCACGGCCCCCGTATCGATCACCCCGACATGCCGGCGGTCGACATCCTCGTGTCGATCCTCGGGCACACCCGGACCTCCCGCCTCACCCAGTCGTTGCGTGAGAGGCTGGAAGTCGTGAACTCGGTAGGTAGCAGTTACTCGGTACTCGAGGCCGCCGGACTGATCGGCGTGACCGCGCAGATGGATCCAGAGAACCTCGAGCGAGTGGAATCGGAAATCCTCCGTGAGGTCCGCCGCCTCCGTGACGGAGGTGTGACCGAGACTGAGCGGCGGCGGGCCAGCACGGCTCTCGAAGCGCAGCACGAGTTTGCGAGTGAAACGGTGGAGGGGCGCGCGCAGACCCTCGGCCATGCGGAGACCGTGTGGCGGTTGGCGGATGAGATGGCCTATCTCGGTCGCGTGCGCGGCGTGACACGCGCACAGGTTCAGGCGGCGGCGCAACGATATCTGGATCCCGATCGCTATGCCCGCGTGGCCTTCGTGCCCTCGCGATGAAGGTCGCGCTCGGGCTGATGCTCGCGCTTCTCGCCGGAGCGGCGCCTGCGATCGCCGCCGACCCGCGCGTGACGGCGAGCGTCCTTTCCAATGGGTTGCGTGTCATCGTCCGCGACAATCCGTCCACCGGCGTGGTCGCCGCCGCGCTGTTCGTGCGAGCGGGCTCGCGCTTCGAAACGCCGGAGGACGCCGGCATCACGAACTTTCTCCAGCGGGCGATGGTGCGGGGAACCGCACGTCACTCCGCGGTGGATCTCGCGGCGGCGGCGGAGGACATCGGAGGGAGCATCGACGCCTCCGGCGATGTCGAGTACGCGGAGATTCGCGGAACGGCGCTGGCACGTCACTGGGAGACGTTGATCGCGCTGATCGCGGAGGTCGCGCTGCATCCGAGCCTGCCGCCAGAAGCCATTCAGACGGCGCGGCGGCTCACGCTCAGCCAGATCCAGACTCGTGCGGACACGCCGTTTGCGTTCGCGCTCGATACGCTGCTCCAGGATCTCTACGGCGGCCACCCTTACGCGTTGCCTGCGACCGGCCTGCGGGCGAGCATCGAACGTCTGCCACGCGAGGCGCTGCTCGTGCATTACAAGACGATCTATCGTCCGGACCGAATGGTGCTCTCGATCAGTGGCCAGGTCCCCTGGCGCGATGTGGTCGCGGTAACGGAGAAATTCTTCGGGACGTTCGAGGTTGTGGACGTTCGGGGAGGCGGCACGGCCTTCCCCCTCGTAGCGTCTGGGCCGGCGGTAACGCCGGCGGGTGGGAGACACGTGATCGAGCGGCCCGCCCAGCAGGCGCAGCTCCTCGTGGGTTTCGTCGGGCCGAGCGTTGTCGACGCTGACTACGCGGCCGTCAAGGTCCTCGGCGCCGTGCTGGGCGGCGGTATGTCCGGCCGCTTGTTCGTGGAGCTGCGCGACAAGCTCGGACTCGCCTACTCGCTGGGCGTCGTCAACCCGACGCGTGCCGGCCCTGGATGTTTCGTCGGATACATGGGCACCACTGCCGCCAGCGCGGAGGCCGCCGAAGCAGGGCTGCTACGCGAGATCGATCGCATCCGCAGCGAGCCGCCGGCGGCGGAGGAACTCGCCCGCGCGAAGGCATACCTGACGGGGACGCTGGCGATGGATCGCCGGACGAACGCGCGCGAGGCGTGGTATCTCGGGTTCTTTGAGCTAATCGGGGTCGGTCACGACTTTCCGGACCGCTATGCGCGCATGCTCGCCCGCGTCGGTGCCGCCGATGTGCAAGCGGCGGCGCGACGCTATCTCCAGCGCCCGACGATCGTCGTGGTGCGTCCCCGCTGATGCTGCCGCTCAAAGACGATGTTCCGAACCATAGCTTTCCACTCGTCACGACCATCTTCATCGTAGCGAACGTCGTCGTGTTCCTCTACCAGATGTCGCTCGACCTTGGGCGGGGTGGCGCCCCACACGGTGTGGGGACGGCCTTCGTGTTGGAGTTCGGGGCTGTACCGTGCCGTCTCACGGGCAGGTGTCCCGCGGGCGACTACCCAGCGCCACTCATGACCGTCTTCACGTCGATGTTCCTGCACGGTGGCCTCCTTCACATCGGCGGCAATATGCTCTACCTGTGGATCTTCGGTGACAACGTCGAGGACACCCTCGGGCACCTGCGCTTTCTTCTCTTCTACCTCACGTCGGGATTGGGCGCGGCAGCGGCCGAAACCGTCATGAACCCGGACTCCCAGATTCCGATGGTTGGAGCCAGCGGAGCCATCTCGGGAGTGTTGGCTGCGTACCTGATCCTGTTTCCACGCGCGAGCGTTCTCACCCTCATCACGTTCGGGTTCTTCATCCGCTTCGTCCAGGTGCCAGCGGTGATCGTCCTGGGCCTCTGGATCGTGGTCCAACTCGCGAGCGGGGTCATAAGCTACGGGCTGACCTCAGAGGGTGAAGGGGGTGGCGGGGTTGCCTGGTTTGCCCACATCGGAGGGTTCGCGACAGGGATGGTCCTGCTCTTTATGCTCCGGCCCCGGAGAATCGGTCGCCTATAATGAGACTCGTGGCCTCTCGCGTCCGGCTCGACAAACTTCTGGTGGACAAGGCGCTCCTCCCCAGCCGGGAGAAGGCGATCCGGAGCATCCTGGCGGGCGACATCCTCGTTGATGGCCGCCGGATCGACAAGGCTGGCGCCCTGGTCGAGCCCACTTCAGAAATCGAGATTCGCGGGCGTTCTCCGTACGTCAGCCGTGGCGGAGAGAAGCTGGCCCACGCCCTCGAGGATTTCGGCGTTGCGGTCCGGGGGCGCATCTGTATCGACGTGGGTGCCTCCACCGGCGGCTTCACCGACTGTCTCCTCCAGCGTGGTGCCGCCCGCGTGTATGCGGTTGACGTCGGCACGGGACAGTTGGACGACAAGCTGGGGCGCGACAGTCGCGTCGTGGTCATGGATCACAGCAACGCGCGCGGCCTGGATCCGCGTATTTTCGGCGATAAGCCGTCGCTGGCCGTGGTCGACGTCGCGTTCATCTCGCTCGAGAAGGTCCTGCCCGCGATCTTCGGCGTGCTCGAGCGGCACGGCGAGACGGTCGCGCTCGTCAAGCCACAGTTCGAGGCTGGTCGTGAAGCGGTCGGAAAGGGCGGCGTGGTCCGGGAGCCGGCGCAGCATCGTGCCGTGATCGGCCGGCTCGCGCGTTACTCGATCCTTCGTGGATGGCACGTGCTCGGCGTGACGGCTTCGCCGCTCCGAGGCCCCAAGGGTAATCGCGAGTTCTTCCTGCACCTCTCAACGCGCGGCAAGACAGCGACCGACCTCGAGTCCAGGATCGATCAGACGGTCGCCGCCCTCGCGTGAGACGGGTCGGTATCGTCGCGAAGCCCGACGCGCCTCGCGCGCCTGAGGTCGTCACCCGCCTCGTCGACTGGCTGACCGCTCGTCGTATCGACGTCACGCTCGAAAAAGAGACGGCCGGCATCGTCCCGGCGGTTCACGCGGCCGCGGCCCACAAGACCGAGCTTCCCGGCCTCTCGGACCTTCTCATCGTGCTCGGGGGCGATGGCACCCTGCTGTCCATGGCGCGGGCCGTCGGTGATCTCGGCGTTCCAATCATGGGCGTGAATCTCGGCGGCCTTGGCTTCATGACCGCCACCACACTCGACGAGATGCTCCCGTCGCTGGAAGCCGCGCTGGCGGAGCGGATGGTTGTCGAGGAGCGGCTGATGCTCGCCGCACGCGTCGTGCGTAACAACGACACCGTCTGCGAGCACATGGCGCTCAACGACATCGTCATCACGAAATCCGCCATGAGCCGGATCATCAGCCTGGCCGTCTCCGTCGAGGGAGAATACGCGACTGCATACCGAGCCGATGGGCTCATCATCTCCACCCCGACGGGGTCGACGGCCTATTCGCTGTCCGCGGGCGGCCCGATCGTCTTCCCGAGCGTGGAGGCGATCGTCATCACCCCCATCTGCTCGCATACGCTGACAAATCGCCCGATCGTCCTGCCGGCCGCACACCGGATCGAGGTTACCGTCCAGTCCGACCAGGAAATCATGCTGACCCTCGACGGCCAGGTGGGTGTCGGGCTACGCGAGCGCGATGTCGTCGAGGTCGTCAAGGCGAGGTCGCGCATGCGGCTCGTCAGATTCCCGCAGAAGGACTTCTTCTCCGTCCTGCGGACGAAGCTCAAGTGGGGTGAGCGATAACCGAGCGGATACATCTTGAGCTTCGCCGCTCGCTGACCTAGCCTCTTCGAGATGTTGCGAGAGCTTCGCGTCAGGAACTTTGCCGTCATCGAGAGCGCGGCGGTCGAGTTCTCCTCGGGGCTCAACGTGCTCACCGGTGAGACGGGAGCCGGCAAGTCCATCCTGATCGACGCTATCCTCCTCGTGCGTGGTGCGCGGGCGCAGACCGACGTCATCCGTGGCGACGCCGCCACGGCAACGGTTGAAGCCCTGTTCGATGTCGCGCCTGGTGCGTCGGCGCTCGCTGTCCTCGAGGATGCGGGAATCCCGATGGGCGATGGTGAGCTTCTCGTCCGACGTGAGCTGGCGCGCTCCGGCCGGCACCGCGCGTTCGTGAACGACACGCCGGTTACGGTGGCGCTGCTCGAACGCCTGGGCGACCACCTCGTGGAGGTGCACGGTCAGCACGAGCATCATCGCCTCCTCGAACCCGCGCGCCAGCTCGACCTCGTCGATCGATTCGCGGAAGCGGAGGAGCTGCGAGACACCGTGGCGGCACTTTTCGGAAAGCACCGCGCGGCGCTCGGGGACGTCGAGCGCACGCGTGCCGCTGAGCGCGATCGTGCCCAGCGTGAGGACCTTCTGCGATTCCAGGTGTCGGAGCTCGACGCCGCACGCCTGCGGCCGGGCGAAGAGGAGGAGCTCCGCGCGACGCGGCAGCGTCTGCAGCACGCGGAGCGGTTCGCGACCGGGCTCGCGGAGGTGGCCGGCCTCCTCGCGGAAGAGGAGCCGTCCGCGATCGGCCGGCTCGCCCGCGCTCGTCGGGTGATCGCGGATCTCGCGCGACTCGACGCGGCGTTCGGCCCGGCCGGCGAAGCACTGGAGACCGCAGAGGCGCAGGTCGAGGACGCCCTCATCGCGCTTCGCGAGCTCCGCAATCGTGTCGCTGCCGAACCCGGCCGTCTCGAAGCGATCGACGACCGGCTCGATGCCCTCACACGCCTGAAGCGGAAGTATGGGGATACCGAAGAGACCATGCTGCGCTTCCGTGAGGACGCCGCGGCAGAGTTGGACCGACTGCAGTGCCACGAGGAGCTCCTGGCCGGGCAGGAGCGGGCGCTCGGCGAGGTCTGGAATGAGCTCGGCGCGGCGGCGGCGCGGCTGTCCGAGCGTCGCACGAGCGCTGCGCGCGCGCTCGCGGCCGAGGCCCAGCGGGAGATCCGCACGCTCGGGATGGATCGCGCCATCTTCGAGGTCGTGGTCGAGCGCGGAGCTGCGGAGACGATATCTGCGCGTGGGCTCGACCGTGTAGAGTTGCGACTCGCCGCTAATCCCGGCGAAGAGGCGCGGCCGCTGGCCCGCGTGGCGTCGGGAGGCGAGCTGTCGCGGACGATGCTGGCGCTTCACGCGGTACTCGCCGCCGACGGTGTTCCGACGATGGTCTTCGACGAGGTCGATGCCGGACTCGGGGGACGTGCCGCGACGAGTGTCGCCGACAAGCTCGCCGTCGCCGCGCGCGACCGTCAGGTGCTCTGCGTGACGCACCTCGCGCCAATCGCCGCCCGGGCGCACCGGCACCTGCGCGTGACCAAGGCGGTTCGCGCCGGTCGCACCCGCGTCAGTACCCTCGCGCTCACCGGCGACGATCGTGTGGCCGAGGTGGCGAGGATGCTCGGCGGCGAAGCGACCAACGAGGCGCTCCGCCACGCCCGCGAGCTCCTCGGCCGCGCACCCCGGAAGGCCTAGGATCGCGGCCGCACGAAGCCGACCGGTATAATGGTTCACCGACATGCTTGATCTCATCCTGAAGAAGATCTTCGGCACCAAGCACGAACGTGACGTCAAGCGCATGATGCCGCGGGTCGTCGCCATCAACGCGCTCGAGGCCTCGCTGCAGCGCCTCGACGACGCCGCGCTTCGCGCCAAGACGGACGAGCTTCGCCGCCGGCTCGCCGAAGACGCGGAGCTCGACGGCGTCCTGGACGAGGCATTCGCCGTGTGTCGCGAAGCCGCCCGGCGCACTCTCGGCATGCGCCACTTCGACGTGCAGCTCATCGGCGGCATGGTGTTGCACGAAGGGAAGATCGCAGAGATGGCCACGGGCGAGGGCAAGACGCTCGTCGCCACGCTGCCGGCGTATCTCAATTCGCTGACGGGCAAAGGCGTCCATATCGTCACCGTGAACGACTACCTGGCCAAGCGCGACGCGCAGTGGATGGGGCCGCTCTACCAGGCACTTGGACTGTCGGTCGGTGTGATTCAGCACGAGGCGTCGTTCCTCTACGATTCGACCTACGTGACGTCCGACGTCCGCCTGTCGGCGTTGCGCCCGTGCACCCGCCCGGAGGCGTACCGCGCGGACCTCACGTACGGCACCAACAACGAGTTCGGCTTCGACTACCTGCGCGACAACATGCGCTTCACGCTGGACGAGCTGGTGCAGGGGCATCTGAACTACGCGATCGTCGACGAGGTCGACTCGATTCTCATCGACGAGGCGCGGACGCCGCTGATCATCTCGGGGCCGGCCGAAGAGTCGACGGATCTCTACGCGAAGATCGATCGCATCATTCCGAAGCTCAAGCGAGCCGCCACGATCGTCGAGGGGAAACTCTCCGAGATCGAGATGGAGAAGGAAGGGGACTACATCGTCGACGAGAAGTCGAAGGCGGTGTCGCTCACCGAGCAGGGGATCGCGAGCTGCGAGCGCCTGCTCGCCGTCGACAACCTCTACGACCCCGGCAACATCGACGCCCTTCACCACGTCCAGCAGGCGCTGCGCGCCCACGCGCTCTTCCGGCGCGACGTCGACTACATGCTGAAAGACGGTGAAGTGATCATCGTCGATGAATTCACGGGGCGCCTCATGCCGGGCCGGCGCTGGTCGGACGGCCTGCATCAGGCCGTGGAGGCGAAAGAGGGGGTCCGGATCGAGCGTGAGAACCAGACGCTCGCGACGATCACCTTCCAGAACTACTTCCGGATGTACGGCAAGCTCGCCGGGATGACGGGCACCGCGGAAACCGAGGCGGAGGAATTCGCGAAGATCTACAAGCTCGACGTCACCGTCGTCCCCACCAACCGCTCTCTCGTGCGCGTGACCCTGTCCGACGTCGTGTACAAGTCCGAGCGCGAGAAGTTCGACGCGGTGACGAAGGACATCATCGAGCGGAGCGGCAAGGGCCAGCCGGTCCTCGTCGGGACGGTGTCGATCGAGAAGTCCGAGCGGCTGTCGGCGCTGCTCAAGCGGCGCGGCGTCAAGCACGAAGTCCTCAACGCCAAGTATCACGAGCGCGAGGCGGAGATCGTCGCCCAGGCGGGGCGTGCGGGCGCCGTGACCATCGCCACGAACATGGCCGGTCGCGGCACCGACATCCTGCTCGGCGGCAACCCGGACTTCCTGTCGAAGGAAATCTTGAGGAAACGAGGCCTCGATCCTGCTACGGCGCCGGACGATGCGCGAGCGACGTCGCTTGCCGAGGCGCAGAAGATCACGGGACCGGAGCACGAGCACGTGGTGGCGCTCGGCGGGCTGCACATCGTCGGCACCGAGCGCCACGAGTCCCGGCGGGTCGACAACCAGTTGCGCGGCCGCTCCGGGCGCCAGGGCGATCCGGGGTCGTCGCGGTTCTACCTCTCCCTGGAGGACGACCTCCTCCGCATCTTCGGTTCACAGCGCATCCAGAAAATCATGGAACGGCTCGGCATGGAAGAGGGTGAGCCGATCGAGCACAAGCTCGTGACGCGGGCGATCGCCACCGCGCAGAAGCGCGTGGAGACCCACAACTTCGAGATCCGCAAGCACCTCCTCGAGTACGACGACGTGATGAACAAGCAGCGGGAGATCATCTACGGCATGCGCCGTCAGATTCTCGATGGCGAGAGCCAGGCGGAAACGATCGAGGAGTGGATCGAGGAGGTCGCCGCGACCGTCATCGATCCGTACGTGTCGTCCGAGGCGCATCCTGAAGACTGGGATCTCGCCGCCCTCGTCGAAGGCGTGCACCAGCAGTTCGGGTTTCGCCTTCCGGCGCCGACGGTCGACGACGCCCCGACCCGCGGCGCGCTGGACGAGATCGTCGTGACCGCCGTGCGCGAGCGTTACGCCGAGCGCGCGCAGGAGCTGGGCGCCGAGCTCCTGCGCGCCCTCGAGCGCCACGAGATGCTGATCGTCATCGACCAGCAGTGGAAAGACCACTTGCTTTCGATCGACCACCTCAAGGAGGGGATCGGATTGCGCGGCTACGGTCAGCGCGATCCGCTCTCGGAGTACAAGCGCGAGGCGTTCGATCTCTTCCAGGCCATGGTGGAGCGCGTGAAAGCGTCCGTCGTCGAGCGACTCTTCAAGGTGCAAGTAATGCGCGATACGCCGATCGAGATGCCGTCGATGATGGCGCGTGCCGACTTTCAGGAGCTGCGAGGTGCGCTGCCCGCGGACCCTCTGGACCCTCACGCGAGCGAGAGAGCGGCCGCGCCCGTCCGCTCGGGTCCCGCGCCGCGCACATCCGCGGGCGAGAAGGTGGGCCGCAACGATCCGTGCCCGTGCGGGTCCGGTAAGAAATACAAGAAGTGCTGCTACCTGAAGGCTGGCGCGTGAGTTTTCGCCTCGGAGCCGCCTGAGACTCGACACGAGCATCCGAGCCGAGACCCGTTCCGGCCTGAAGGTGCTCGGCAAGATTTTCCGCCTCCGCGGGCGATCACGCGGGCGAGCCCACGATTTCCCCGGCAATTCCGACCGCCATGGCCGTCGCGGCCCTGGCACACGTTGTGAACCTCATCGGGCCGATGATGCTGTCCGTGCTCACGCACGACGTTGCTATCGGTGGCCTCACGAGCCCGCTCCTGAGCTGGGTCGGCTCGCTCGGCCTGTTGCTGTTCTTCGGCTGGCACGTCACCCGGCTCTGCGTGGACGCGTCGCGCGCGGCCGTCCCATTCGGCGCCCTCTCCCCCCGGCTCACCTCGTTTGCGGAAGACATCGAGCCCGCGGATCTGCAGCAGGCGTTCGCTCGCGCCACCGTCGATCGGCGTGACACACCGGCCGCGGGCAAGCCGGCTGGACGGAAGGAGACCGACTTCGAGCAGCTCACCGAGCTCGACGCGGAGATGCGGGCGACCGGTACCTTCCGGCGGCCGTGGGTCCAGTTCCGCAAGACGCTGCTGATCGAGCACGTGGTGTGGTTCAAGGAGCCGCGGATCTTCAGCACGCGCCACGCGGAGGAATTCTTTACCGAGGAGGCGACGCTCCGGCGCTCGATCGATCTCGCGTTCTACGCGCAGGTGCCGTCGCTGATCACCGGGCTCGGTCTGCTGCTGACGTTCGTCGCGATTTGTGGCGGCTTGAACCGACTGCACGCCGACGGCACGGTCGTCACCGGCATCCAGGGACTCATCAACGGACTCGCCGGAAAATTCCTCACCTCGATCGTCGCGTTGGTGTGCGCGAATGTGTTCGTGCTCGTCGAGCGCCCGACCGTGCGACGCCTCCTCGATCGATACGCCGAATTTCTGACGCTCCTCGAAGAGTCGTTCCCGCGCCGGACGGTCGAAGAGCTGCTCGACGCGCTCGACCACTACCGCGTGTCACGCCGCACCTCGTCGGACGGCCAGAGCGTCGACGACGAGCCGGAGGAGCCACTGCGTAAGTCGATCGACACATTG
>JBGOTH010000043.1:0-11691 GCA_041476345.1 Methylomirabilia bacterium | reverse complement strand
TGATGGACGTCGTCGAGGAGGCAGGCATGGAGCTGTCGATCTCCTCCCTGCGCGCCGACAGCCTGAGCGACAAGCTGGTGGCGTCGCTTGCCCGCGGCGGCCATCGCACGCTGACGGTCGCGCCGGAGGCGGGGACGGAACGGCTGCGGGCGGTGATCCGCAAGTCGATCTCCGACGAGCAGATCCTCGGCGCGTGCGACATGCTGCGCCGGCACGGCATTCCCAACCTCAAGTGCTACTTCATGATCGGCCAGCCCACGGAGACGATGGAGGACGTCGAAGCGATCCCCGAGCTTGCCGCCCGCATGCTCGTGCGGTTGCGGGCGCTCGATCCCAGCGGGAAACCGTTCGGGCGCCTGACGCTGTCGATCTCGTCGTTCGTCCCGAAGCCGTGGACGCCCTTCCAGTGGGCCCGGTTCGACGGGGCAACGTCGCTTCAGAAGAAGCTCGAGGTCATCAAGCATGGCGCGCGGCCGCTCGGCACCGTGCGCGTGCTGCACGAGAACCCGCGCGAGGCGGCACTGCAGGCGCTGCTCGCGCGCGGCGATCGCCGGGTGGCGGACTTCCTCGAGCTGGCCGCGGGTTTCGATGGCGATTGGCGGCGGGCGCTCAGGGAGTGGGACGGTGACGCCGAGTTCTACACCACGCGCGTACGCTCGACCGACGAGCGCTTCCCGTGGGAGCACTTTGACGTGGGCGTGAAGCGCGCCGGCCTGCTCCGCGAGTGGGAGCGAGCCTTGGACACCGGCGCGGGCGTGGCGCAAGCTCGGGTGCCCGCGCCGTCGGTAGCCCCCGCGCTGTGCGTCATCCCGTCATGATTCGCGACACGCAGGGGCGTTTCCTCCGCAACCTTCGCGTGTCGGTCACCGACCGCTGCAATCTCCGCTGCGCGTACTGCATGCCGGAAGAGGACTACGTCTGGCTGCCTCGCGCGGAACTCTTGCACTTCGAGGAGATCGAGCGCCTGGTCGACGTCTTCATCGCGCTCGGTGTCGACAAGGTCCGTCTCACGGGTGGTGAGCCGCTGCTGCGGCGCGACCTGCCGAGCCTGATCCGCCTCCTCGCCGTGAAGCCTGAGCTTCGTGACCTCGCGATCACGAGCAACGGCGTCCTGCTCCCGGAGGTCGCACCGGAGCTGAAGGAGGCGGGCCTGCACCGGGTGACGGTGTCCCTCGACACGCTGCGGCCGGAGCGCTTCACGACGCTCACGCGTCGTGACACGCACGCGAAGGTGCTGGAAGGCATCGCCGCTGTGCCCCGGGCCGGCTTCACGGGCACGAAGATCGACACGGTCGTGATGCGCGGCGTGAACGACGACGAGCTGGCCGATCTGATCGAGTACGGCCGCGGGGTGCCGGCCGAAGTGCGCTTCATCGAATACATGGACGTCGGCGGCGCTACGCGCTGGTCCATGGACAAGGTCGTGAGCCGTGACGAGATTCTCGAGCGTCTTCGCCGCCGCTATGGCGTGATCGAGCCCGTCGTCGAGACGAGCACCGCGCCCGCCGACCGCTACCGGCTGCCCGACGGCACGGTGTTCGGGATCATCGCGTCGACCACGGCGCCGTTCTGCGCCGACTGCGACCGGAGCCGGCTCACGGCGGACGGTCTCTGGTATCTCTGCCTGTACGCGCAGAGGGGCATCGACCTGCGCGGCCCGCTGCGCGGCGGCCCGCTGCGCGGCGGCGCGAGCGCAGAGGAGCTGACCGCGCTCATCACCGGGAGCTGGACGGTACGCCGCGATCGCGGGGCTGAAGACCGCATGGCCGTCCGCGAGCGGTCGCCGCTGCTGCAGGTGGAGCGTCTCCGGCGCGACCCGCACCTCGAGATGCATACCCGGGGAGGCTAGCGTGAGCCACGGCGACGAGACCAAGATCGACGTCCGCGAGCGCGGCGCGAGCCCGCAGGTCTCCGACCGCCGCCTCTTCGTGCAACTGGTCGCCTTTGGCGACTGCCCCGACCCGAAGCCTCTCGCGCGTACGCTGGAGAGTGCCAGGATCGACGCGACGCTCTACCGCGACGTGAACGACCCCCGCGGCGTGGCCGTGGTCGGCATGAGCGAAGACCCCGCCTTCTTCCCGGGCACGTTCCGGGAAGTGCTCAACGCGCCGTCGTTCTCGGAGCTGCCGCTCAAGCCGGAGTTCACGATGCTCGGCCGTACCTACGCGTCGGGTTTTGAGCCGGATCTGGACGACTGGCTGCTCCGCCGCCCACGCCGGACGGCGCTCAACCCGGTCTGGCCGTGGGCGGTGTGGTATCCGCTGCGCCGGACGGGCGTCTTCGCGCGCCTCACGCCCCAGGAGCAGGGGACGATCATCCGCGAGCACAGCGTGATCGGACGCGCGTACGGCGAGGCCGATCTCGTGCACGACATTCGGCTCGCGTGTCACGGCCTGGATGCCCACGACAATGATTTCGTCATCGGGCTGGTGGGCAAGGACCTGCATCCGCTCTCCCACATCGTGCAGACGATGCGCACCACCGTGCAGACGTCGCAGTATCTCCAGACGCTCGGGCCGTTTTTCATCGGCCACGTCGTCTGGCAGGCGGCGCTGCCCTCGTAGGAGGCTCATGCGATGGCGAGGAAGCGCGCGCGTTCGAGGACGCTCACGAAAACCGCCGCCGATCTCGTCGCGCGCGAGCGCGTCTGCCGGATGGCGACGGCGAGCCCGGAAGGTCAGCCCCATCTGGTGCCGGTGTGCCACGTGGTCGCGGGCGGCAAGATCTACATCGGCTCGGGCGACGACGGCACCAAGGTTCGCAATCTGCGCGCGAACCCACGCATCACCATCACCGTCGACCTCTATTCGGAGCACTGGGCGTCGCTCAAGGGCGTCATGGTGCAGGGGCGGGCGAAGCTGATCGAGCGGGGCCCCGCGTTCCAGCGGGCGCGGCGGAAGCTCTACGAGAAGTACCCGCAGTATTCGAAAGAGGCGGCGATCTCGCCGTCCGACTCGGTCATCCTCGAGATCACACCGACCCACGTCCTCACGTGGGGCTTGGAGTGATCACATGGAGGCTCCGGGTGCCCCCAAGCTGGGCGGACGCGAAGTCCTACGAAGCTGCGCGCGCCGCCGCCGCGCTGTAGCGCCTCACGCGCAGGCGGCGCGCAGGATCTCGACCAGCCGCCCACGCGTCAGGCAGCTCTGAAAGCAAAACGAGTCGGCGAGCGCGTCGATCTCGTCTCCAGCGACGCCTTCGAAGCAGCGACCGAAATCTTTCACCATCGGCTCCGCAAGCAGGATGTGGCGGACGAGGCCGTGGACCCACGACCGAGGACCGAACGGAAAGGGATCGAAGCCGGGGAACTCACGCCGGAACGTCGCCTCGATCGGATCGAGGATGTCGCGGATGTCATGGTCGGTCGAGCTCCACGCGTCGACCCCGAGCCGAGCCTTCTTCTCGACGACCGGCGCGATGCGGCGCAGATACGGCGAATTCGGCGCCGCGTAGACGAGTCCCTGCAAGCCGATGTCCTTGTACGTCCAGATCGCCCAGCTCGCCTCGTGCGTGCGGTAGATCTCGAGCTGGTCGCGCAGCACCTGGAAGCGCATCTCGTTCCGCCGCTCGTCGCCGGGGTAGACGGGCCCGAACTCGCCGATCCAGATCGGGGTACCCGTGCGTCGCATGAACGACGTGCGCGCGAGAAACGTCTGCTCGAGCGCGTGGCGATCGACGAAGCGCCCGCGGCTCACGCCGGGATAGTCGCCGCCGTCGATCAACCCGGGCAGCGCGTAGTCGTGGACGGTGTAGACCGTGTTCGGCAGCGCGTCGCCGAACATGTCGAAGTCGACGGAGTAGCGATTGCCCTCGAAGAACAGGATGTGGTCGGCGTCCACCGCGCGGACGGCGTCGTACAAACGCCGGTAGAACGGAGCGATCACGGTGCCCTCGATGTCGCCCGGCTCGTTGATCGGATTGTAGCCCGCGACCCACGGATGGTCCCGGTAGCGCCGGGCGAGCGCTTCCCACAGATGGACGACGCGGTCCTGGAAGTGCCGGTGCGTCCAGAAGAGTGCCCGATGGGTCGGGTTGTCGCTGTGCCAGCGCTGGTTTTGCGCGCCGGGCAGTGCGTGGAGGTCGATGATCGAGTAGATACCGTGTCGCGCGGATCGCTCGATCGCCCGGTCGAGCAGGTGGAAGCCGTCCTCCCGGAGCTCGAACGGGTGCATATCGTCTTCGAAGTGCCGGTAATTCACGGGGAGACGGACGAGATTCATGCCGAGCGACGCGATGAACGCGGCGTCCGCGTCGCCGTAGAAGACGTCGAGGAAGCGGTCGAAGAACCGGCGATAGCCTTCTTCGCCGAGTGCCTGCCGCAGGGCCGCCCGCTGGAGCGACTCCGTCGCCGGATACCCGGTGATGAAGTTCTCCATGTTCATCCAGCCGCCGAGCCCGACCCCGCGCAGCGTCACGGGGCGACCGGCGCCGGTGGTGATCCGGCTTCCGAGGGTCTGGAGCAGGGTGTCGCTGTTCAGAGCGGCGACGGCAGGTCCGAGCGGCCCATCAGGAAGGTATCGACGCCGCGCGCGCACGAGCGGCCCTCGGCGATCGCCCACACGATCAGCGACTGCCCGCGCTGCATGTCGCCGCAGGTGAAGACGCCGGGCGCGCTCGTCATCCAATTCAGGTCGCGCGCGACGTTGCCGCGCTCGGTCAGCTTCAACCCCAGCTCGTCGATCGGGCCCTTGCGCTCGGGGCCGAGGAAGCCCATGGCGAGCAGGACGAGGTCGACGGGGAGCGTGAACTCGCTGTCGGCGACAGGCTTGAATTCCACGCGCCCGCCCTCGCGGACCATCTCGACCTTCACCGCATCGAGCGCGCTCAAGCGGCCGTCGCGCCCGGTGAAGCGCAGCGTCGACACCGCGTAGACGCGCTCGCCGCCTTCTTCGTGCGCCGGCGACACGCGGAAGATGTTCGGCCACTCCGGCCACGGGTTGCCGGGGGCACGCGTGTCGGGCGGGCGCGGCAACAGCTCGAACTGGTGGACCGATGCGCAGCCCTGCCGGTGCACCGTGCCGAGGCAGTCGGCGCCGGTGTCGCCCCCGCCGATGATCACCACGTGCTTGCCCTTGGCGTCGATGAACGTGTCGTCGGCGATCGCGTCACCCTCGCACCGCTTGTTTTGCAGCGGGAGGAACTCCATCGCAAAGTGGATGCCAGCGAGCTCGCGGCCGGGAATCTGAAGATCGCGGGGGGCGCCCGCACCACAGGCGAGGACGATCGCGTCGTGCTCGCGCTGCAGCTCGCGCACCGGCACGCCGCCCCCGACATCCGCGTTGGGACGGAAGGCCACACCTTCCTTCTCCATCAACGCGAGCCGGCGGTCGAGGAAACGTTTTTCCATCTTGAACTCGGGGATGCCATAGCGGAGGAGACCGCCGATGCGATCCGCGCGCTCGAAGACCGTGACCACGTGACCCGCGCGGTTGAGCTGGTCGGCGGCGGCGAGGCCCGCGGGGCCGGAGCCCACGACGGCGACCTTCTTGCCCGTCCGCTTCTGAGGCGGCTGCGCGTCGACCCAGCCGCGCTCGAACGCGCGCTCGATGATCGTCACCTCGACGGCCTTGATCGTCACCGCGTCGTCGTTGATGCCGAGCACGCAGGAGCCTTCACACGGCGCCGGGCAGAGGCGGCCCGTCCACTCCGGGAAGTTGTTCGTCGCGTGCAGCCGCTGAATGGCGTCCTGCCAGTTGTCGCGGTACACGAGGTCGTTCCAGTCCGGGATGATGTTGCCGAGCGGACAGCCCTGGTGGCAGAACGGAATGCCACAGTCCATGCAGCGTGCCGCCTGCTTCTTGAGCTCGGGCTCCGGGAAGGGGAGATAGACCTCTTTCCAGTCGCGCAGACGCTCGTCGACCGGACGCGTCGGCCACTTCTTGCGCTGGATCTCGAGGAAGCCGGTGACCTTACCCACTGGTGGCCCCGACGAGCTCCGCGAACGTGGGCTCACGCCCTTCCGAGCGGGCGCGCGCTTCCGCGAGCAACACGCGCTTGTAGTCCTTCGGCATGACCTTGACGAACTTCGGCTGTAGCGTCACCCAGTCGGCGAGGATCTGCGCGGCGTAGGTCGAGCCCGTCGCGGCGACGTGCTTGCCGGTCATGTCGCGCACGAGCTTGATGTCGGCGGCGTCCACGAGCGCTGTGATCTCCACCATGCCGAGGTTGCAGCGCTGCTTGAAGTCCCCGGCGCGGTCGAGGACGTACGCGATGCCGCCCGACATGCCCGCGGCGAAGTTCCGTCCGGTGCGGCCCAGCACGACCACGCGGCCGCCCGTCATGTACTCGCAGCCGTGGTCGCCGATTCCTTCGACGACGGCATAGACGCCGCTGTTGCGCACGCCGAAGCGCTCGCCGGCCAACCCGCGCACGTACGCTTCGCCGGAGGTGGCGCCGTAGAGCGCGACGTTTCCGATGACGATGTTCTCTTCGGGCTTGAAGGTGGCCGTCCGCGGCGGGAACACGGTGAGCTTGCCGCCCGAGAGGCCCTTCCCCCAGTAGTCGTTGGCATCGCCTTCCAGCGTGAAGCTGATGCCGGCGGGCACGAAGGCGCCGAAGCTCTGACCGGCCGAGCCCGTGAAGTGCACGCGGATCGTGTCGTCGGGCAGGCCCTTGGCGCCGTGGCGCGTGGTGACCTCGAAGCCCAGCGTGGTGCCGACCGTCCGGTTGACGTTGCGGATCGGCAAGCGGAGCGCGATCGGCGTGCCGTGGTCGATCGCCTCGCGACACTGCGGGATGAGCGTGGTCTGGTCGAGCGAGCGCTCGAGGCCGTGGTCCTGCGCGACCACACATCGGCGCGCGACGTCCGGCGGCATCTCGGGCAGGTGGAGGATCGACGACAAGTCGAGGCCGCGCGCCTTCCAGTGATCGAGGGCGGGCGCGAAGTCGAGACGGTCGGCGCGGCCGATCATCTCGTCCATCGTCCGGAAGCCCATCTGCGCCATGTACTCGCGCACCTCTTCCGCGATGTAGCGGAAGAAGGTGGCGACGAACTCCGGCTTGCCCGCGAACCTCTTGCGCAGCTCCGGGTCTTGCGTCGCGATGCCGACCGGGCACGTGTTCAGGTGGCAGACCCGCATCATGATGCAGCCCAGCACGACGAGCGGCCCGGTCGAGAAGCCGAACTCCTCCGCGCCGAGCAGCGCCGCGATGACGACGTCACGCCCCGTCTTCATCTGGCCGTCGACCTGGACGACGATGCGATCGCGTAGCTTGTTCATCACGAGGACCTGCTGCGTCTCCGCGAGGCCGAGCTCCCACGGGACACCGCCATGCTTGATCGACGTGAGCGGAGAAGCACCCGTACCGCCGTCATGGCCCGAGATCAGCACGACGTCCGCGTGCGCCTTGGCGACGCCGGCCGCGACCGTTCCCACCCCGACCTCGGCCACGAGCTTCACGTGGATGCGCGCCTTCGGGTTCGCGTTCTTCAGATCGTGGATGAGCTGCGCGAGATCCTCGATCGAGTAGATGTCGTGGTGCGGGGGCGGGGAGATGAGGGCGACCCCCGGGGTCGCGTACCGCACCTTCGCGATCCACGGATAGACCTTGTGCCCGGGCAGCTGGCCACCCTCGCCGGGCTTGGCGCCTTGCGCCATCTTGATCTGGAGGTCGTCGGCGTTGACGAGATATTCGCTCGTCACCCCGAAACGCGCGGACGCCACCTGCTTGATCGCGCTCCGCCGGAAGTCGCCGTTCGGATCCCGCACGTAGCGCGCGGAATCCTCGCCGCCCTCGCCCGTGTTCGACTTGCCGCCGATGCGATTCATGGCGATGGCCAGCGTCTCGTGCGCTTCCGAGCTGATCGAGCCGTAGGACATCGCGCCCGTGGCGAAGCGCGTGAGGATCGAATCGACCGACTCGACCTCGTCGATCGCGATCGCCGCGCCCGCCTTGAGCGCGATCAAGCCGCGCAGGGTCGCGAGGTGGAGGTTCTGGTCGTCGACGAGCTTCGTGTACTCCTTGAAGATCCGGTACTGGCCCGTGCGCGTCGCGTGCTGGAGCTTGAAGACGGTGTCCGGGTTGAAGAGGTGGTACTCACCGTCGCGGCGCCACTGATACTCGCCGCCCCAGTCGAGATCGGGCGCGCCGACCTGCCGGTCGGGGAACGCGTGCGCGTGGCGCCGGCGGACTTCCTCCGCGATCACGTCGAGGCCGATGCCGCTCAGGCGGGAGGCCGTGCCGGCGAAGTACCGGTCGATGACGTCGCGGTTCAGGCCGATCGCCTCGAAGATCTGCGCGCCGCAGTAGCTCTGCAGCGTCGAAATCCCCATCTTCGACATGACCTTCAGGATGCCCTTGTTCAGCGCCTTGATGTAGTTCTTCACGGCCGTCGTGTGGTCGAGGTCCGTGAGCAAGCCCTCGCGGATCATGTCGTCGAGGCTTTCGAACGCGACCCACGGATTCACCGCGCCCGCGCCGTACCCGATGAGCAGGGCCACGTGATGGACTTCGCGCGCGTCGCCCGTCTCCACGAGCAGCCCGCACCGCGTGCGCGTGCCTTCGCGCACGAGGTGATGGTGCACGGCGGCGGTCGCGAGCAGGCTCGGGACGGCGGCCCGCTCGCGGCTCACGCCACGGTCGGACAGGATGATGATGTTGTGGCCGTCGGCGATGGCCGCGCTCGCGCGGGAGGCCAGCTCGTCGAGCGCCCGTGTCAGTCCGGTCGCGCCGTCGGCCGCGGGGTACAGCATCGGCAGGGTGATCGCGCGGAAGCCGTGGCTCGTGACATGCGCGAGACGCGCGAGATCCTCGTTGCTGAGAACGGGGTCCTTCACGACGATCTGCCGGCACGATCCGGGCTCGGCCTTCAGCAAATTGCCCTCGGGGCCGACCGTCGACTCCATCGACGTCACCAGCTCTTCACGGATGGCGTCCAGCGGTGGATTCGTCACCTGGGCGAAGAGCTGCTTGAAGTAGTCGTAGAGCAGCCGAGGCCGGTTGGAGAGCACGGCAAGCGACGTGTCCGTCCCCATCGAGCCGATCGCTTCCTCGCCGTTCTTCGCCATAGGGCCGACGAGGATCCGCAGATCTTCGTGGGTGTAGCCGAAAGCGTTCTGCCGTGCGAGCACGGTGTCGTGGTCGGGCTCAGGCACGGGCTGGAGCGCCAGATCACGCACGTGCACGGTGTTGTCGCGCAACCAGTCTTTATATGGGTGCTGGGATGCCAGCCCCGTCTTGATCTCCTCGTCGTCGATGATCCGGCCCTGCGCGGTGTCGACGAGGAAGATCTTGCCGGGGTGCAGGCGCTCCTTCACGAGGATGTTCTCGGGTGGGATGTCGAGGACGCCGACCTCGGACGCCATGACCACGAGGCCGTCCTTCGTCACGTAGTAGCGCGACGGCCGGAGCCCGTTGCGGTCGAGCACGGCGCCGATGACGGTGCCGTCCGTGAAGGCGATCGACGCGGGGCCGTCCCACGGCTCCATCAAGGACGAGTGGTACTCGTAGAACGCGCGGCGCTCCAGGCTCATGGACTCGTGATTCTGCCACGGCTCCGGGATCATCATGAGGATCGCGTGCGGCAGCGTGCGGCCGTTCATGACGAGGAACTCGAGCACGTTGTCGAACGTGGCGGAGTCCGAGAGGCCCTCGCGGGTGACGGGGAACACTTTGGCGAGGTCGTCGCCGAGGACCTCGGAGCGGCAGAGCGCCTCGCGCGCCTTCATCCAGTTGAGGTTGCCGCGCAGCGTGTTGATCTCGCCGTTGTGGGCGATGTAGCGATACGGGTGCGCGAGGGGCCACGACGGGAACGTGTTGGTGCTGAATCGCTGGTGCACCAGGGCGAGCGCCGACTCGAACTCCGGATCGGCGAGATCGGGGAACATCGGGTCGATCTGGTCCGCCGAGAGCATGCCCTTGTAGATGAACGTCTGGGACGACAGGCTGGGGAGGTAGGTGAACTGCCGTTCCACCTCGCCGAGCCCGCCCACCGCGTTCTCGATCCGCTTGCGCACCACGTAGAGCTTTCGCTCGAAGTGCGCGCGGTCAGCCACGGACGAGCCGCGTCCCACGAAGACCTGCACGATCCGCGGCTCGACCGAAACGGCGCTCGCGCCCAGGAGGCGGTCGTCCGTCGGCACCATCCGCCAGCCGAGGCAGCGCTGTCCCTCCTCCGCGATGAGCCTCTCGATCAGCGCCCGCACCGTGTCCGCGCGGACGGGATCGCGGGGCAGGAAGACGAGGCCGGTGCCGTAGTCGCCGGGGGCGGGAAGGACGATGCCGAGCTTCGCGCACTCGCGGCGGAAGAAGCGGTCCGGGATCTGGAGGAGGATGCCGGCCCCGTCGCCCGTGTTCGGCTCGCAACCGCAGGCGCCGCGGTGCAGGAGGTTGATGAGCACCTGCAACGCCTGGCGCACGATGCCGTGGGATTTCCGTCCCTTGATGTCGACCACGAATCCGACACCACACGCGTCGTGCTCGTGGGCGGGATCGTACAGCCCCTCGGAGGCGTGCTGCCCGGCGGATCGCGGCGTATCCATTGCAACGCTCCTTGAAGATGGGGGCCACACAACTGGAGGACCCCCATACCCCCTCAACGCTCTTCCATGGAACAGTTGGTGGAGTGTACTCGCCGCGTCAGCATTAGTCATCGCAGGAAAGTCAGATAGTGTGTATCAGTAATCCTGATGATAGGATTGGCCCGATGCAGCTCGAAAGCCTGCGCCTCTACTGCGACGTCGTCCGGCTCCACAGTTTCTCCCGCGCCGCGGATGCCAGCTTCGTGTCCCAGTCCGCGGCCAGCCAGGCGATCCAGCAGATCGAGCAGCACCTCGGGGTGACGCTGATCGACCGGACGAAACGGCCGTTCGTCGTGACGCCGGAGGGCGACTCCTTCTATGGGGCGTGCCGGACACTCCTGGACGGGTGGGAGCAGGCGAAGGCCGAGATCGGCGCCGTGAAGGCGCGGGTGGACGGCACGGTGCGGGTGGCGGCGATCTATTCCGTGGGCTTGCACGACCTGAGCCGTCACCAGCAGCGTTTCATGTCGTTGTACCCGGAGGCGCGCGTCGAGCTCGAGCTCTTGCACCCGCACAAGGTGGTGGAGGCTGTCGTGCGCGACGAAGCCGATGTCGGGATCATGTCCTATCCGCCGGCCGGGCGCGGGGTCACGGTCGTCCCATTGCGCCGGGAGCCCATGGCCTTCGTGTGTCATCCCGGCCACCCGCTGGCGCGCCGCCGCGTCGTGCAGCCCGCGCAGCTCAATGGGGAACCCTTCGTCGCGTTCGACCGGGAGCTGACCATCCGCAAGGCGATCGACCGGGCCCTTCGCCGGCACAACGTAAAGGTCGACATCCGCATGCAGTTCGACAACATCGAGACGATCAAGCAGGCCATTATGATCGGCGCGGGCGTGAGCATCCTCCCGCGTCACACGGTGCAGATGGAGGCGGACGTTCGCACGCTTGCCGTCGTACCGCTGGGGATTTCCGATCTGGTGCGACCTGTCGGCATCATCCATCGTCGCCAGAAGCCGCTCACGCCGACGGCGAATCGCTTCGTGCAGTTCCTTCTCAAGGCCGCGAGCGACGCGCCGGCGGTCTAACCGCGAACAATCCTTGCCGTTTGTGCCTAGCTTGGTTACAGTACATCTGATCTGTCTCGTGGCAACACGAAGAGCGTAGAGGTAGACGGGCTCAGTCAGATTCCCAACGCGGATGCGGTCCGTGGAAGGGTGTGCGCAAAGGAGAG
>JBGOTH010000042.1:0-11898 GCA_041476345.1 Methylomirabilia bacterium | reverse complement strand
GGTGGCTGAACAGCAATTCGACGCGCACCTCTCCCGCGACGACCAGCGCAAACGCGGCGGCGAGATCCGCGGGCGACGACGAATACGTGGCGGACACGGTCAGCTCGCGCTTGTAGAGCGTCTCGAGCGGAAGGGGCAGCGCGTCCCCGCCCCCGCCCGCGAAGTAGTGCAGGCTCCCGCCATCACGCAATGCCGCGGCGGCCCACGGCAGCACCGCCGTGCCACCTCCGGTCACGACCACTTGATCGGCGCCGCGGCCGGCGCTGAGCTCGCGCACGAGCGGCGCCATCGCCTCCGGCGCGCCGGCCGCCTCGGCGCCCAGACGAGTCGCGAGCTCCGCCCGATCCGCGAGAAGATCGACCCCGACGGCGCGCGCCCCGGCACGTCGCAGGAGCTGAACGAACAGGCAGCCGATGGAACCAAGGCCGACCACCACCGCGGTATCACCGCGCTCGACGCCCGCGCGCCGCACCGCGCGCAGACAGCACGCGAGCGGCTCGACGAACGACGCGGCTTCGTCGCTCACGTGGGCGGGGACCTTGAAAGTCGCATGGCGCACGTTGGCGGAGGGCACGCGGACGTACTCGGCGAAGCCTCCGGGATCGAGATTGCTCGTCTTGAACGCGGCGCACATGGACTCGCTGCCACGCCGGCAGAAGTGGCACGCTCCACACGGCACGTGGTGCGCGGCGACGGCGCGGTCGCCCCGCGCGAAGCCCGTCACGCCGGCGCCGACCTCGACGACGTCGCCGACGACTTCGTGACCGAGGACCACCGGGACTTTCGTCGCGGCGGCGCCGATCTTCGCGATGTCCGAGCCGCAGAGCCCGCAGCCGCGCAGCCGCAACAGGAGCTCCCCCGCGCCGATGACGGGGCGCGGCCACGACTCGGGACCGAGACGGCCGGCCTCACGGAGCACCGCCGCCTTCACGCCGCGCGCCGCTTCCCGCGTGCTCCGCGCAACCGTGCGCCTGCCCAGCAGCGCAGGGCGATGCCGACCTTCCGCCGCGTGGGGACGGTGATGCGCGTGTCGAACACGCGGAAGCGCCGCGCCTCGATCTCCTCGAGGAGGGCCAGGTAGATCGCGCCCATGATGCGTGCGGCGACGAGCGAGCGGGCGTCGGCGTGGGGAAAGCCCTGCTCGGCGCGCCGATAGAAGTCGCGGGCCCGCGCCGCTTCGTGCGTCATCAGCGCGACGAACGCGTCGTCGTAGCGGCCGCCGCGAAGGTCGTCGACGCTGATCCCGAACGTGCGCATGTCCTCGCGGGGCAGATAGACGCGGCCGTCGCGGGCGTCCGCCCCCACGTCCCGCAGGATGTTCGTGAGCTGCAGGGCGGTGCCGAGATCGATCGCGTACTGGCGCGCCCGCGGGTCGGTATAGCCGAAGATCTCGATGCAGCAGAGCCCCACGGCGGACGCGACGCGGTAGCAGTACGGATAGAGATCGTCCGCCGTCTCGAAGACCGCGCCGTCGACGTCCAGCGCCACACCCTCGATGATCGCTTCCACCGCATCGCGGGGGATCCCGTAGGCGCGTACGGCCTCCGCGAGCTGGCGCGCGATCGGATGCTCGGGAGCACGACCCGGCTCGTAGCAGCGCGCGACCTCGTGCCGCCAGCGCGTGAGCGCGGCGTGCTGCGCGGCGGGATCGGTGGCGCCGTCGACGCCGAGATCGGCAATGTCGTCGACGGTGCGGCAGAAGGCATACACGGCGTAGAGGGCCTCGCGCCGCGGGCGCGGGAGCGTCAGGAACGCGTAGTAGAAGTTCGAGCGGCTCCGGCGGGTGACTCGCGAGGCGAGATCCGCGACGCTCATGCGGCCGGCACCCGCGTCATGCCGCTCAGCCTGACATAGCCGGCCTCCGAAAACCACTGTACGGCGTCGCGCACGGCCTCGCGCACGTCGGTCTGCGGCAAGCCGAGCTCGCGCACCGCCTTGGCGGCGCTGAAGTACATCCGCTTGCGCGCCATGCGCACCGCGTCGAGCGGAATCTTCGGGGCGCCGCCCGTGAGACGCGCGAAGCCCTCGGAGCAGGCGGCCGCGCACCACGCGACGGCGTAGGGGATCCGGACGCGCGGGGGCCGGCCGCCGCTGAGCTCCGCGATGAGGCGCCCGATGGCCGCCAGCGACAGGTTCCCGTCCATATGGCCGAGAATGTACTTCTCCCCCACCCGCCCCCGCGCTTCGGCGAGCAGATGGCCGCGTGCGACGTCGCGCACGTGGACGAGGTTGAGCCCGGTGTCGACCGTCGCGAACAGCTTCCCGTGCAGCGCGCCGACGATCATCTGCCCGGTCGGCGTGGGCTTCACGTCCCACGGGCCGACCGGCGCCGACGGATTCACGACGACGACGGGCAATCCTTCCCGGGCGAACTCGAGGGCCACCTGCTCGGCCAGAAACTTGGAGCGCTTGTACGGCCCCACCATGTCCGCGAGGCTCACCGGAGTGGCTTCGGTGCCGGGCGTGCCGTCGCCGGGGATACCGAGCGCGCCGACGGTGGACGTGTACACCACGCGGGCGACGCCCGCATCCGCGCACGCCCGGAGCAGCGCGCGCGTGCCGTCGACGTTCGCACGGTAGAGCGCGTTCGGATCGGGCGCCCACAGCCGGTAGTCGGCGGCGACGTGAAAGACGGTACCGATGCCGCGGACGGCGCGCTCGAGCGACGCGGCGTCGAGCAGATCGCCTTCCGCGATCTCGACCGCGAGGCCCGCCAGCGCGCGCCGGTCGCCGCCGGGTCGCGCGAGCACCCGCACCTCGCGGCCGTCGCGGAGCAGCTCGCGCACCACGTTGGCGCCGACGAACCCGGTGCCGCCGGTCACGAGAGCGAGGGTCATTGGAGGCGCGGGCTCCCGGGCTTCGCCACGCCCGCGCCGCTGTCGAGTCGATCCTTCATGCGCGCGCCATCCGTGCGAGGGCGGCGGCGACGCTCGCGAGCGCAGCGTTCGTGCCGCGGCGCAGCGCGAGCGCGGCGCGAAGAGCGCCGGGACGCCCGAGCGCGGCGCGGACCGCCTGCACCGTGTGCACGCGACCGTCTTCACCGACCGCGGCGGCGAGATCTGCGGGCACCCCGTGCCCCGCGGTGTCGGAGACTCCGCGCACCACCGCGGCGGCGAGCCCGTGCGCGTGCGCCCACTCCACGATCGTCGCCGATTCCATGTCGCACGCGATCGCGCCGGTCTCCATCCACAGGCGCGCCTTGTCGGCGGCCGACGTGATGACGCCGTTCACGCAGAGGAGCGTGCCGCGCGCTTCGACCCCGGCGGGAGCTCTCGTCTCGCTCCGGCGCCCGTCTTCCGTGATGACCGCGTCAGGGACGACGAGCGCTCCCTCGGCCAGCTCGGGGGCGAGCGCGCCACAGGCTCCCGCAGACACGACGAGGGCCTGAAGACGAAGGTGCGGCGCGCGGGCAGGAAGTGCGCTGGCGCGCAACCCGACGCACGCGACTTCCACGGAGCCACCGCGAAAGTGCGGCCACGCGGAGCCGGGAACGGGACTGAGACCGAGATGACGCGCGAGACCGCGCGCCTCGAGGCCGACGGCGGTGAGGATCAACAACGCCCTCACCGTTGCGGCGCTGGCTTGCCTTCGGCCGCCGCCGCCGCCTTCCGCTCGAGCCAGGCGGCGTAGGAGTTGCCCGCCGCCGTGTCCTTGCCTGAGAAGCGGATCGTGCGGATGTCGGCGTAGCGGATCGTGATGGCCCCGTCGCCCGTGGCGGCGAACATCTGGACGAACGGCTCACGCGCGTGGGCATCACGGTTGGAGAGGTAGCCGACGAGCTCGGTCCCGTCGGAGCGTTCGACCGTCACGTTGCCACGATAGTCGAACGCGCGATCGATCACCTCGGCAAGGGGAACGTCGGAGCCGGGCACCCAGCCCTCGAGGTTCTGCTCCTGGATCACAGCCGGCCGGTCACCGAGGCGACGACCGTGTCGCGGAAGCCGCGCAGGGAGGTGAACGTGTAGTCGACGGCGGTGGGCTCGTGGCCGCAGTGGACCATGCAGTCCTGGCACTTTTCGTTGCCGCTCTTCCGCCCGTACTCCTCCCAGCGCGTCGTCTCGATCAGCTCCTTGAACGTCGCCGCGTAGCCCTCCTGCAGGAGGTAGCACGGCCGCTGCCAGCCAAAGAGGTTGAACGTGGGATTGCCCCACGGCGTGCACTCGAACTCCTGCTTGCCCATGAGGAAGCGCAGGAAGAGCGGCGACTGGTTGAACTTCCAGGCCTTCTTCGGGCGCTCCAGCATCGATCGGAAGAGATCGTACGAGCGCTGCCGGCGCAGGAAGTGCTCCTGGTCGGGCGCCTTCGAGTAGCTGTAGCCCGGCGACACCATCATCCCCTCGACGCCGAGGCTCATCATGTCGTCGAAGAACCCGCGCATGCGAAGGGGGTTGGCCCCGTCGAACAGCGTGCTGTTGGTGGTGACGCGGAAGCCGCGCCGCACCGCTTCGCGGATCGCCTCCGCCGCCACGTCGTAGACGCCGTCGCGGCAGACCGCCTCGTCGTGCTCGTCCCGCGGCCCGTCCATGTGGACGCTGAACGAGAGATACTTCGACGGCGTGAACCACCCCGCCTCGAGCTTCTCCTTGAGCAGGATCGCGTTCGTGCAGAGGTAGACGTACTTCCTACGCGCCACGAGCTCCTTCACGAGCCGGCTGATGTCGGGATACATGAGCGGCTCGCCGCCCGGGATCGACACCATCGGCGCCCCACATTCCTCCACCGCGCCGAGGCACTGCTCGACCGTGAGGTGCTTCTTGAGGATCTGCGCGGGATACTGGATCTTGCCGCAGCCCGCGCACGCGAGGTTGCAGCGAAAGAGCGGCTCGAGCATGAGGACGAGCGGGTAGCGCTTGCGGCCGCGCAGGCGCTGCCCGAGCACGTACGACGCGACCGTCCACATCTGCGAGATCGGAACCGCCATCTATCCTGCGAGCCTCCGCGCGGACACGAGCCCGGCCGCAAGCACGATGTGCACGATGAGACCGGCGGTGAGGAGCGCCCACTCGCCGATCCAGGCGGTCATCACCAGGTTGAACGCGAGCACGCCGTAGTATAGCCCGACGCCGAGCGCCGGACTTCGTCCGATCGCAGCGACGCCGCGGCAGCAGAGATAGCCGCCGACGCCGAGGGCGCCGACGACCACCCATCCCCCGAAGTTGGAGAGGGGCACACCGAAGTACGCCCCGCCGTGCGGATACCAAAAGATCCGCCCGAGAAACCATCGGTCGCCACGGACGGCGAGCGGATCGATCACGACGTCGAGCAACATCATGAGCACGCCGGACAGGATGATCAATTGGACTCGCGGGCTCCCGGGCTTCGCCCGCCCGCTCGGCGCCTGCGCGCTCGGGTCGCACCCGCTCGGCACCCGCCCGCTCGGGTAGCCGAATAGCACCATACGCGCCAGGCAGAACGCCGCGTACGCGAGGAACACGAACGACAGCGGATCGAAGAAGGGCACGTCCGCGAGGTAGAGCTCCTGGCCTCGGGTCGTCCCCGTGTAGTGATACAGGCCGAACGGGATGCCGATCCGCGTCGACATGAACTCCGCGACGAAGGCCATGGGTCCGACCCACGCCATGAAGAGCCCCGCCCGACGGGGGCCGATATCCCGGACCGCCGCAACCACGAAGCCCAGCAGGAAGATGAAGACGTAAGGCCGGAGGAGCACGCTACCCGCGAGCAGACTCATGACGCGCTGTTTTCCACGGGGAGTCAGCATGTTACCATCCCCCGTCGTGACCGCGCTCGACGCCTCCATTGCCCGCGCCCAGACGCGCCTCCTCGACCTCCAAGCCGGGGACGGTCATTGGGTAGGTGAGGTCGAGGCCCCCCCGGAGATCACCGCCGAGTACGTGCTCCTCTGCCATCTCCTCGATCGCGTCAACCGCGAGCGCGAGCAGAAGGCCGTCCGTTACCTGCGGCGCCGACAGCGGTCCGACGGTGGCTTCAACCTCTTCGAGGAAGGCCCCACGAATCTGTCGGTCACGATCAAGGCGTACTTCGCGATGAAGATGGCGGGCGTTCCCATCGACGACCCCGCGCTGGTGCGGGCGCGCGAGCGGATTCACGAGCTCGGCGGGCCCGTGAAAGCAAACGTCTTCACCAAGATCCTGCTGGCGCTCTTCGGGGAGTACGACTGGAACGGCGTGCCCGCGATGCCCGTCGAGATCATGCTGTTGCCGCGCCCGTTCTTCTTCAACATCTACGAGGTCTCGTACTGGTCGCGCACCGTCATCGTGCCGCTGCTGGTCCTGATGGACCGCAAGCCCGTGATGTGGCTGCCGCCCGGGTCCTCGCTGGACGAGTTGTGGCCGGTCCCGCGCCAGCGCGCGAGCCTGCGCTTCCCCCGGGTACCGCAGCCGTTCAGCTGGCGCGGCCTCTTCTGGAAGAGCTTCTTCATCGCCGTCGACGACGGCTTGAAGATCTGGGAGCGCTTCTCGCCGCGGCCGCTCCGCAAGATGGCGCTGGAGGCGGCGCGGCGCTGGCTCGAGGAGCGGCTCTCCGTGCCCGGCGGCCTCGGCGGGATCTATCCCGCGATGGCGAATGCGATCCTGGCGCTCCGCGCCCTCGGTTATGCCGACGACCATCCGCTCGTGATGGGCCAGATCAAGGAGATCGAGGCCCTGGCCGTCGAAGACGCCGACGAGATCCGTTACCAGCCCTGCGTGTCCCCGGTGTGGGACACCGGTCTCGCCGTCAACGCGCTCATCGAGAGCGACATCGCGCCCGATCACCCCGCGCTCAAGCAGGCGGCGGAGTGGATGATGGCGCGCCAGGTTCTCGTCCCCGGCGACTGGCAGATCAAGCGCCCGCACGTGCAGCCCGCCGCGTGGGCGTTCCAGTACGACAACCCGTTCTACGTCGACGTCGACGACAGCGCGGTCGTCCTCATGGCGCTGGAGAAGGTGAAGGGCCTCGACGACGATCGCGCGCGCACGGTGAAGGAGCGCGGGCTCGGATGGGTGCTCGGCATGCAGGGACTCGACGGCGGCTGGTCATCGTTCGATGCCGACAACAACCGCCTCTATCTCAACCACATCCCCTTCGCCGACCACGGCGCGCTGCTCGATCCGTCGACGGAGGACCTGACCGGACGCGGGCTCGAGCTTCTGGGGACGGTCGGGTACAGCCGCGAGACCGAGCCGGCCAAGCGAGGGATCGAATTCCTGCGCCACAAGCAGCGGCACGACGGTCCGTGGTACGGCCGATGGGGCGTGAACTACATCTACGGCACCTGGTCGGTGCTGCGCGGCCTCGGCGCCATCGGTGAGGATCCTCGACAGGAGTACATCCAGCGCGCGGGACGCTGGCTCGAACGGCACCAGAATGCGGATGGTGGCTGGGGCGAAACGTGCGAGAGCTACGACGAGCCGTCGCTCGCCGGCCGTGGCCGCTCGATGCCGAGCCAGACGGCGTGGGCGCTGCTGGCACTCCTCGCCATCGGACGGACGGGACCAGCGGTGGACCGCGGCGTGCAGTACCTCCTCGACACGCAGGAGGTGGACGGCGCGTGGACCGATCCCCTGTGGAACGGGACCGGCTTCCCGCGCGTCTTCATGCTCAAGTACCACCTCTATGCGAAGTACTTCCCGCTCTGGGCGCTCGGCATCTACCGCCGCGCCCGCCAATGACCGGCCCCACCCCACTGCTGCTTCGTCCTTTCGAAGCCCTCGGGGAGCGCGCGGCGACCATCGTGGAGGCGCTCGGGCGCTTCGGCACGTTCCTCGGACAGGCACTCGCTCTCATCGT
Source organism: Methylomirabilia bacterium (assembly GCA_041476345.1). Taxonomy (GTDB): domain Bacteria; phylum Methylomirabilota; class Methylomirabilia; order Rokubacteriales; family CSP1-6; genus VGLJ01. Next base: position 4,146 of record JBGOTH010000042.1, on the reverse strand, counting down.
CACGCCTCCGTTCAAGCTGCGCGCGTTCGTCGGCCGTATCCACTACATCGGCTTCAATTCGCTCCTGATCATTCTGCTCACCGGCGCCTTCACGGGCATGGTGCTGGGCCTGCAGATCTACTTCACGCTGTCGCGCTTCGGCTCGGAGGCGTATCTCGGGCCGGCCGTCGCCCTTTCGCTCATCCGCGAGCTGGGCCCGGTGCTGTCCGCACTGATGGTGACGGGGCGGGCGGGCTCGGCACTCACCGCCGAGATCGGCATCATGCGCATCACCGAGCAGATCGACGCGCTCACCGTCATGGCGCTCAATCCCATGCGCTACCTCGTCGTGCCGTCGATCCTCGCCGGGCTCGTCACCTTCCCGATGATGACGGCGCTCTTCGACGTGGTCGGGATCTTCGGCGGCTACCTCGTCGGCGTCGAGCTCCTCGGGCTGTCGCAGGGCACGTACTTCGGCGAGATGAAGACGTTCGTCGACATGAAGGACATCACGCTGGGGCTCTGGAAGTCGCTGTCCTTCGGCGTGATCGTCACGTGGGTCGCGACGTACAAGGGATTCCACGTAGGGCACGGCGCCGAGGGCGTGGCGCGGGCGACCACGCAATCGGTGGTGCTGGCGTCCGTCCTCATCCTCGTGTGGGACTACTTCCTGGGATCGGTGCTCCGGTGATCCGGGTGGAGGGGCTCACGAAGTCGTTCGGCACCAACCACGTGTTGCGCGGGCTCGATCTCGAGGTGCCGAAGGGCTCGATCACCATCATCATCGGCCGGAGCGGCGGCGGGAAGTCCGTGCTCCTCAAGCATCTCATCGGGCTGGTGCAGCCGGATGCCGGCCGCGTGCTCATCGACGACGTGGACATCACCCGTCTCGGCGGTCGCGATCTCGAGCCGGTGCGGCAGCGCTACGGCGTCGTGTTCCAGAATGGCGCGCTCTTCGACTCCCTCACCTGCTGGGACAACGTGGCCTTCCCGCTGCGCGAGCGCAGCCGGCTGCACGGCAACGAGATGCAGCGGCGCGTGGAGGCGGCGCTGGCGCAGGTCGAGCTGGTCGGCGTCGACACGAAATATCCCGCGGAGATCTCGGGCGGCATGCGCAAGCGCGTCGCCATCGCACGCGCGCTGGTCACCGAGCCGGAAATCGTCTTCTTCGACGAGCCGACCACGGGGCTCGATCCCGTGCTGGTGAACACGATCCACCGCCTGATTCAGACGCTGCACAAGAAGTCTCGCTTCACGGCGGTGATGGTGAGTCACGAGATCCCCGAGATTTTCGAGATCGCGGACATGGTCGCCATGCTCTACGAGGGACGCATCGTCGAGGTGGGGTCGCCCGGCGCCATCCAGGCTTCCCCCAACCCGGTGGTCAGGAAGTTCATCCATGGCGAGCCCGACTAACGAGAGGACCCAAGCATGGAACGCTCGCGCGTCAACGTGACGGTCGGCATCTTCCTGGTGGTGGGCATCTTGGCCCTCGGCTACCTTTCGATTAAACTCGGGCGGGTTTCGTTCCTGGGTGGCAGTGGTTACGTCGTCACCGTCGACTTTCCAGGCACCGGTGGCCTGAAGTCGGGCTCCGCTGTCGAGATTGCCGGGGTCGAGATCGGGCGGGTGGAGTCGATCGCGCTGGTCGACTACCAGGCACGCGTGTCGATCCGGATCAACTCGGACGTGAAGCTGCAGGACGACGCGATCGCGTCGATCAAGACGAAGGGCCTGATCGGTGAAAAATACGTGCGTATCAGCCCCGGCGCGTCCGACACGCTGGTCGGTCCGGGCGGCAAGCTCCGGGAGGTCGAAGCGCCCATCGATCTCGAGGAGCTCATTTCCAAATACATCTTCGGCAAAGTTTGAGCCCGGTAGGAGGGCGTTGCCCATGAGAGTTGTCGCCGCTGCCATCGTCGGTCTGGGAATCATGCTCGGCCCCTGGCTCGCCACGCCCGCACGAGCGGGTGCGCCTCTCGACCAGCTCCGCGCGCAAATCGACCGGGTGCTTCGGGTGCTCGAAGATCCCACGATGAAGAAGGAGACTCACGCGCGCGACCGCCGCGTGGCCGTCCGAAAGGTCGCCGACGACATCTTCGACTTCCAGGAAACGGCCAGGCGTTCCCTCGCCCGTCACTGGCATCCCCGCACACCCGCCGAGCAGGCGGAGTTCGTGAAGCTCTTCGCCGATCTGCTCGAGCGCTCGTACATCTCGAGGATCGAGCTGTACGGCGGCGAGAAGATCATCTATGTCAGCGATTCGCTCGAAGGTGACGCGGCGGTGGTGCGCACCAAGATCATCACGAAGAGCGGCACCGAGGTGCCGGTCGAATACCGGATGCTGAGGCGGGGCGACCGCTGGCTCGTCTACGACGTGAACATCGAGGGCGTCAGCCTGGTCGCCAACTACCGAAGCCAGTTCAACAAGATCATTCAGACCTCGTCCTATACCGAGCTCGTCAGGAAGATGAAGGCGAAGCAGGACGAGTTCATCGAGGCCGCGACCAAGAAGTCCTGACGTGCTGCTCGGGTCCGCCTTCGCGGAACTCCTCACCCGGCACGGGTTCGCGGTCGCGACGGGCGTGCCCTGCTCGCTCATCGACGACCTCATCCGTGCGCTCGAAACCGGCGCGCACATGCCGTACGTGCCGGCGGTGCGCGAGGACATCGCGGTGGGAGTCGCGGCCGGGGCGTGGCTGGCGGGCCGCCGTCCCGTCGTGCTCATGCAGAACTCGGGCCTCGGCACGAGCATGAACGCGCTGGCGTCGCTCTCGCTGATGTACGGCCTCCCCGCGCTGCTGATCGTGACCTGGCGCGGGCATCACGGCAAGGATGCGCCCGAGCACATCCTCACCGGCGCGATCACCGAGCGCCACCTGGCGCTGCTCGGCATCCCGCACCGCGTCCTCGGCGTCGAGACGGCCGCCGCGGATGTCGCGTGGGCCGCGGCCGAGATGGATCGCCTGTCCCAACCCGTCGCGATCCTCGTGCCGCCGGGAGTCTTCGGAAGCGGGCACGGGACGCGAGGCGAGGGCGCCGCCGCGGGCGGCGCCCTCGCCCCGCGCTTCGTGGTCGCGACCGACACGCCGCTGGTACCAAAGATCTCGCGGTTTGCGGCGATTCGGGCGGCCGTGAAGCAGCTCGGCAACGAGCCCGTCATTCACGCGAATGGCTATCCCTCCAGGGAGTCGCACGCGGTCGCCGATCGGCCGCAGAACTTCTACATGATCGGGTCGATGGGCTTGGCGTCTTCGATCGGGCTCGGCGTCGCGCTCACTCGCCCGGCGGCGGCGTCGGCGACGGTCGTCTACGACGGCGACGGAAATCTCTTGATGAACCTCGGCATCCTCCCGATGGTGGGCGCGCGCGCGCCGCGCCGCTTCGTCCACTGCGTGTTCGACAACGAGGTGTACGGCTCGACCGGCAACCAGCGTTCCGCCGCGGCCGGCGTCCGGCTCGACGCGGTCGCCGCCGCCGCCGGCTACGCATCCGTCGCGGCCGCCGTCACCGATGAAGACGTCACCGCGTGCATGGTCACGGCACTCACGACCGACGGGCCGCACTTCATCCTCGTCAAGGTCACGCCGGAGCAGGCGGACGTCCCGCGCATCGCTCACACGCCGGTGGAAATCCGCGATCGCTTCCGTGCGAGCCTGACCGCGTGAACGCCGTCATCCTCGCCGCCGGCGTCGCGCGCCGGCTGGCGCCGCTCACCGACAAGACGCACAAGGCCCTGCTCCCGGTGGGCGGCAAGCCCGTGCTGGCACGCATGCTCGCGGTGCTCGCCGACTCCGGGATTCGGGAGACCGTGATCGTGGTGGGTCATTGCGCCGACCAGGTCCGTGCCCTCGCCGGCAACCGGCTCGGCCGCATGGCGATCCGTTACGTCGACAACCCCGAATACACGAAGGGCTCCATTCTCTCGCTCTACGCCGCGCGCGCACACTTGGCCGAGCCCGCGCTCGTCATGGACGCAGACGTCCTCTTCCCGCGCGAGTTCCTTCGCCGCCTCCTCGCCGTTCCCGCGCCGAGCGCGCTCCTGGTCGACCGCGGCTTCGCCGACACCGGAGAAGAGGTCAAGCTCTACACCCGCGGCGAACGCGTCATCGGGCTCGGCAAGAAGGTGGTGCCCGAGGCGTGGGAACACGTGGGCGAGGGCATCGG
>JBGOTH010000041.1:0-12024 GCA_041476345.1 Methylomirabilia bacterium | reverse complement strand
CGATGGGCGCGTGGTCGAGGTCGCCGGTCGGGTGGTGGCCATCTTCAACGTCGATGGGCGTTACTACGCGATCGACAATACGTGCCCCCACCGCGGAGGACCGCTCGGCGAGGGCGATCTCGACGGCACCCTCGTGTCCTGTCCGTGGCACGCGTGGCGATGGGACGTCACAACGGGCGCCAACGCCAATAACCCCGCAGTCACGCTGACCTGTTACCCCGTCACCGAAGAGGGCGGGGAAGTCTTTATCGAGTTGCACTGAGAGACGCACACGGTAGGCCGCGCTGCCGCTATAATACGGTCGCTCGAATCTTTCGCCCCATCCGCTCAGACGAGGAGGTGCCCTCTGATGAAGAAGCTTATCGTGATGTTCGCCGTTGCCGTCATCGCCATCGCCAGCCCGGCGCTCGCGTTCCAGTGCCCCAAGCTGGTGAAACAGATCAACGACACCGCAGGGAACCGCTTCGATGCCACCGCGCAGCAGGCGCGCATCGACGCCGCAAGCGCAGCCAAGCTTCACGCCGAAGGCAAGCACGCCGAATCGGTGAAGACCGCCCAGGACGCGCTCGCGAAGCTCGGAGTGAAGTAAGAGTCCGCGTCACTTCCGCCTCGAACCGGCGCCCGGGCAAAGCCCGAGCGCCGGTTCGTGCAAGCAACTGGTGTCTACGATGAAAACACTGCTCCGCTTCTTCGGCCTCACCGACGCCAATCCGGGAGCGGCCACATACACGCCGCCGGCGGACGCGGCCACGGTTGTCGGTGTCGGCATGACGGTAAAGGGCGAGATCAAGGGCGAGGGAACGGTGCTCATGCTCGGCACGTTCGAAGGGGACATCGTGCTCGGCGGGGCACTACACGTCGGGCCCGACGCGCAGGTGGACGCCAACATCGCGGCGAGCGCGATCGTCATCGCCGGGGTCGTGCGCGGCAACCTTTCGGCAAACACGCGTGTGGAGATTCTCGCCAGCGGATCGCTGACCGGGTCCGTCAAGAGCGGGAGCTTCACTGTGGCTGACGGCGCGGTCGTCAAGGGCGAGTTGTGGGTCGAACCTCCGTCCGCGCCCACCGCGCCATGAACCTGCTCACGTGGCGGCCGACGCCGCGTACCCTCGTCATTGGCATCCTGAGCGCCCTGGCCCTCGTCCTTGTCGTGGGCGGCGCGTGGCTCTGGTATAGCACTCAGCAGGAGCGTATCCAGGCCGTTCACGCCGACGCGCTCAGCCAGGCCTACGCAGTGCGCAACCCGCAAGCGACCGCCGACGCCCGTGCGCGGGCTTCCGTCGCATTGGAGAGCGCGCTGACCCAGGCGCCGAATGCCCCCTTGGCCACGCAAAGCGCATACGAGCTGGGCAATATCCGCTTCGACAATGCACAGTACGATGCGGCACGCGCCGCGTACGACATCGCCCTTCGCGATGCGCGCGGTAGTGCCACGCTGCGCGCGCTAGCGGGGGCCGGTAACGCTTCGACCTGGGAGGCGCAGCGCGATTTTCCGAGAGCCGTCGAGGCGTACACGGCTGCGCTCGCCGACGCGAAACCCGGGCACTTCTACTACGAAGAGATCCTGATCAGCCTCGGACGGGTTCAGGAGCTGGCAGGCCGGCGTGACGACGCGATCCAGAGCTATCGGCGCCTCTTGAAGGAGGGCGCATCAAAGCTCAAGCGTGAGACCGAGATTCGTGGTCGCCTGGCAAGCTTGGGCGCCTCAGCTGACCTCCGATAAGAGGCATTATGTCAATTACGTGAGAGAGCGCCGCTAAGGGTGCCACCGTCCCCTTCCTGGGAATGCTAACGAACCGGTGCTCGCCGCCGAGTCAGCGGGGCGCGCGTAGGCCCGCGACGACGTCCAGTACCCGCAGAATCTCAGTGCCGTCCCGTACCATCTGCCGGTCGCCCGCCTGACCCCAGCGCAGGATTCCGTCCCGATCGATCACGAACGTCGATCGCCAGGCGACGTTACGATCCTCGTCGAGCACGCCGTAAGCACGGATCACCCGCCGGTGCACATCGCTCAGGAGTGGGAACGAGAATGCGCGCGCGTCCCGGAAGGCGGTGTGACAGAACGTGCTGTCACCGCTGATCGCGAGGAGGGCGGCGTTGCGCCCAGCGAGCGTCGCGGCGACCTGACCCAGGCCGCCCAGCTCCGGCGTTCAGATGCTGCCCCAGTCGTAGCAGTAGAAGACGAGGACCACGTCGCGGCCGCGGAGGTCCGAGAGGCGAATCTCTCCCCCGCCCGTTGCGGGGAGGGTGAAGTCGGGCGCAGGCAGGCCGAAGCGGAGATCGTTCATGACTCGCAGTCTATCAGCCGCACGTCGATCCCGAGGCCGTTCGAGCAAGCGGGGCGGTCTTGCCTGGGCGGAACTCCAGACCTCATGTCAGATCAGATGTCATGCATGATAACTCGCTGTCAGAATAGGCGATCGTGGCGTACCAGCTCTGCCATCGAGGGTGGCTCTGGGAACTGCTGGTCGACCGTTGCATGGCGGCGCAGCCCAAGCGCCTCGCGCTGGATCACCAGCGCCATCCGCGCTTCGAGCGCCCGGCCGCGCGCGGTACCGTACTCGCCCGCGAGCCGCTCGCGCTCGGCTGCGTCGCGTGAGGCCAGAAGCTTCGCCGCCGCGTTCCGTGCCTCCTCGAGCGCCGCTTCCAAACGCTCGCCCGCTCGCCCGAGCGCTGCCGCCTTCTCCTGGGCGATCTCCTCCTCGGTGCGCCGCAGCCCTTCGCCGCGCGACGCGCTCATTCCACGACGACGGATTTCAGAAGCCACTGCTGGCGCTCGAGGAAATGCTTGAGCGTTTCGATGACCGCGGGCGCCGCGGCGGCTTCCAGGCTCACACGATCCGGAAGGACGTGCCGCACCTCGGGATAGGTCACCAGAACCTTGCGGAGCGTCCGCGTCCGCTGGTCGGACGAGAGAAGCCCCTTTCCATCGGGGCCACTCCACTCACCGCGCAAGAGGACGCGGAGGCTCCGACTCAGGAGAGACCCGTCCTGACGCGCGCGCCCGCCTCCTCGTACACGGCAAGCGTGCGGTCGATCTGGAGGCGCACGTCGAACTCCCGCTCGGCCACGGCCCGCGCGCGCGCGGCCATCCGCGCCCGGCGCGCGTCGTCGAGCAGCAGGCCGATGGCCGCCTCGGCCAGCGAGGCGCTGTCGGGCTTCGTGAGCACGCCTGTTTCCCCGTCCCGCACCACCTCGTCGCAGCCGGGGCCGCTCACCGTGACCGCGGGCACGCCGCAGGCGGCCGCCTCGGCGAGGACGAGGCCCTGCGTCTCGGTCTCCGACGCAAAGAGGAAGAGGTCGGCGGCCTGGTAACACTCGACGAGCGTCTCGTGGGGGCGGACGCCGAGGAACAGGATGCGATTCCCCACGGCGAGCCGACGGGCGTGGCGCTGGAGTGCGTCCGCTTCGGTGCCGTGGCCGGCGAGCACGAGGCGCGCGCGTGGCAGCGTGCCGGCGACGCGCTCGAAGGCCGCCAAAATCTTCCCGACGCTCTTCTCACGGTCGAGCCGGCCCACGTAGAGCAGCACGCGATCGTTGGCCGCGAGCCCGAGCCGCCGCCGCGCGGCGACGGAGTCCCCCGGGGCGAAGTGGGCCAGGTCGACACCGGTCGGCACCACCGCGACGTGCGCGCGCACACCACGCGCCCCAAGCTCGTCACGGATGAGCGACGACGGCGCGAGTACGGCGTCGGCGCGCGCGGCGAAGCGCGTGCTCAGTCCGACGGCGGCGGCCTCGACGAGGAAGCGCGGCAACGGCACGTAGTGCGCATACTTGTCGTAACGCGTGTGATAGGTGAAGACGAGCGGCCGTCCCGTGCGGCGTGCGAGACGGCGCGCCGCCGGCCCGAGCAGGAACGGATGATGGGCGTGGAAGACGTCGAAGCGCTCGGCGCGCACGCGGCGCGCCACCTCGCGCGACCACGGTACGGCGAGAGCGAACTCAGGATACGTGGCGGCCGGGAGGGACGGATACCGGACGATCCGCGGGCCCGCATCGGCGGTGCCGGGAAACCGCGGCGCGAATACCCACGCTTCGTGGCCTCGGGCCTCGAGCCCGCGGCGCAGCGTCTCGACGGAGGTGGTGACACCCCCCCGGAACGGCAAGTAGTTATTGGTGAACAGGGCGACCTTCACGCGACCATCACGCCTTGTTGAACTTCTCGAAATCCTCCGGCTTGATGTTCTGCAGCCACTCCCGCAACTGATCGGGATCGTCGGCCTTCACGGGCTCGCCGCCTTCCTTCCCGACCTCGAGGTTCTTCGCTTTGCGCACGACCTCTTCGTCCACGTAGATCGGGGCGCCCACGCGGAGCGCGAGGGCGATGGCGTCCGAGGGGCGCGCATCCACCGTGTGTTCGGCGCCCCCCAGCTGCAGATGGAGGACCGCGAAGAACGTGTTCTCCTTGAGGTCCGTGACCACCACCTTGAGCACCCGCGCTTCGAGCGCCTCGAGGATGTTCTTGATGAGGTCGTGCGTCATCGGGCGCGGCGTTTCGATCTTCTCCAGCTCGAGGGCGATCGCGTTCGCCTCGTAGATCCCGATCCAGATGGGCAGCGAACGCTTCTCCTCGTCGTCGCGGAGGATGATGATCGGCAGGTTCGACAGCGGGTCGAGCGCCAGTCCGCGCACCTTCATCTCGACAAACATAGGGCCTCCTCCGGTGCCTCCGTCAGCACGGCGCGCAGGCTGTGAGGGAGCACTTCGGTCACGTCTACCTGGACGAGGTCGCCGACGGCCACCCGCCCCCGCCCGTCGAAATTGACGACGCGGTTGCAACGCGTGCGCCCTGACAGCTCTCCGGCGCTCTTCTTGGCCACGCCGTCCACGAGGACCTCGACGGTCTCGCCGAGGCGCCGCCGACTCCGCGCGTGGGCGGCGCGCGTGGTGGCTTCGAGCAACACCGCGTTGCGCTCGGCCTTTACCGCCGCCGGCACCTGGTCCGGCATCGTCGCGGCGGCAGTGCCGGGCCGCGGGGAATACCGGAACACGAAGACGTTGTCGTACGCGACGCGCTCGACCATCTCGACGGTCGCGGCGAAGTCATCATCCGTCTCGCCCGGGAAGCCCACGATCAGGTCCGTCGACAGCGAGATGTCCGGCACCGCGGATCGCAGATCGTCGATGAGCTCGAGATACCGCGCGCGCGTGTACCCACGGTTCATGCGCTCGAGGACCGCGTCCGAGCCCGACTGCAGCGGCAGGTGGAACCACTCGCACACCTTCGGCAGCCCGCGCACGGCGGCGATGAGTCGGGGCGTGAGGTTGTACGGGTTCGACGTGGTGAAGCGGATTCGCGCGAGGCCGTCGACGTCGTTTACGGCGTTCATCAGCGCGGCGAGATCCGTGGGCGGTACCAGATCGCGCCCGTAGGCGTTCACCGTCTGCCCGAGGAGCGTGACCTCACGACAGCCGTCCGCGACGAGTGCCTGCACCTCCGCCACGATCGCGCCGATGGGATGACTCCGCTCGCGCCCGCGCGTCATGGGCACCACGCAGAAGGTGCAGTGCTTCTCGCACCCTTCCATCACGGTGACATAGGCCTTGAGACGCGGCGCCGACGCCGGTTTCGCGGTGATCTTCACGAGCGGCCCTTCGCTCGTGTCGAGCACCTGCCGGCCCTCGCGGCGAACGCGCTCGACCAGCTCCGCCACGCGCGCGATCGCGGGCGAGCCGAAGACAAGATCCACATGCGGCGCACGACGCTGGATTTCGCCCTTGTGAAGCTGGGCCATGCAGCCCATGACGCCGACCATCAGGCCCGGACGCGCTGCCTTGAGCTCGGCGAGCCGCCCCAGCTTCGAGAACACCTTGTCCTCGGCCTTCTCGCGGATCGCGCAGGTGTTCACGAGAATCAGATCGGCGTCGGCTTCGGTCTCGGTGAGCTCGTATTCGTGCTCCCGGAGCAGGCCGGCGACGCGCTCCGAGTCGTATTCGTTCATCTGACAACCGTAGGTGATGAGATGAAGTTTCGCCATATGTGACCGGCGGTTCAACGTGCCGGGACGGTGACTCGACCGTAGCATCCGCCCCTACCCGAGTCAAACTCCCGTGGCATCCGACACGTTGCATTGACGGCTCACGGTCTGATCGTCTAGCATTCGCGGAAGGCAGATCCCGCCGGTGCTCGAGCGAGGAGGGGGCGAGCCAATGACGGCACGAAACATCTCACTCTTCGCTCACCTTACCGAGGAATGCGCCACGCTCCCGCCCGCTTCCGCGGACCACATGGCGCGCGTCCTGGGGCGGTTGTCCGAGGCCGCCGTGGCGATTCAGCACGAGCTCGCGCACGCCGCGCTGCTCGGTCGGCTCGGTGAGACCGGAGCGCGAAACCTCAGCGGCGACACGGTGAAGAAGCTGGACGACTGGGGTCACGACGTGGTCGTGGCCGCGCTGGACGCGAGCGGCGCCTGCGCGGCGCTGATCTCCGAAGAGGCCGAGGCGCCGGTGGAGTTCTCGGTACCCCAGGGACTGATCGTCTGCTGCGATCCGGTCGACGGCTCGTCCGGTCTCGACGTGGGCGGCGCCGTCGGTACGATCTTCGGCGTGCGGCCGTCGCGCGGCCAGGTGCCCGCCGCGCGCGCCGCGCTCGGCTCGGGGTGGGATCAGGTCGCCGCCGGGTACGTCCTGTACGGCCCGACCACGCTCTTCGTCTACACCATCGGGCGCGGGGTCCATGGCTTCACCCTGGACCGCGACAAAGCCGAGTTCATCCTGACCCACGAGGACATCCGCGTGCCGAAGCGCGGCAAGACGTACGGCGTCAACGAGGGGAATTCCCACACGTGGCACGCCGGGCAGCGTGCGTTCGTGGAGCATCTGCGCACGCCCGACAAGGCGGCCGGGCGGCCGTACTCGCTCCGCTACTCGGGCGCGATGGTCGCGGATGTGCACCGCGTGCTGCTGGAGGGTGGCATCTTCATGTATCCGGCCGACATGTCCGATCCCACGAAGCCCAAGCCGAAGCTGCGGCTGCTCTACGAGGTGGCGCCCATCGCGCTCATCGCGGAGCAGGCCGGCGGGCGCGCGAGCACCGGAAAGGAAGCCGCCCTGGATATCGTCGCCACCGATTATCATCAGCGTGCGGCGATCCTCGTCGGCAGTCCTGACGACGTCGCCCTCGCCGAGCAGTTCTACCTGCTCGGCTGACCCGAACCGTCCGGAGGACGCCATGCAGGCTAGAGTGAAAGAGATCCTGGGCTGGTACGGCAGCGACAACCCGGGGACGAGGACGAATCTCGCGCGCCTGTTGAACCACGGCCGGCTCGGGGGTACGGGCAAGCTCGTCATCCTCCCGGTCGACCAGGGGTTCGAGCACGGACCGGCGCGCAGTTTCGCGGTCAACCCTCCCGCGTACGATCCCCGGTATCACTTTCAGCTGGCCATCGATGCCGGGTGCAATGCCTATGCAGCGCCGCTCGGCTTCCTCGAAGCCGGTGCGGCGGAGTTCGCGGGGCAGATCCCGCTCATCCTGAAGATGAACAGCCACGACGTGCTTCACGACGACAAGGACCCGATGCCGGCGTTGACGGGCTCGGTCGACGACGCGTTGCGGCTGGGCTGTTCCGCCGTCGGCTTCACGATCTATCCGGGCTCCGCGCATGCCACCGCGATGTACGAGCAGTTCCGCGACATGGTTCAGGACGCGAAGGACGCCGGCTTGGCGGCGGTGTGCTGGTCCTATCCGCGCGGCACGGCGATCAGCAAGCAGGGCGAGACGGCGACGGACGTGGTGGCGTACGCCGCGCAAATCGCGGCCCAGATGGGCGCCCACATCATCAAGGTCAAGCCGCCGGCGGACTTTCTGGAGCAGCCGGACGCGAAGAAAGTCTACGAGAAGCAGCGGGTGCCGATCGGGACACTCAGCGAGCGCATCCGCCACGTCGTGCAGAGCGCGTTCGACGGCCGGCGCATCGTCATCTTCTCCGGGGGAGCCGCGCGCGAAGACGACAACGCCATCTTCGACGAGTGCCGCGCCATCCGGGACGGCGGCGGCTTCGGATCCATCATCGGCCGGAACTCGTTCCAGCGGCCGCGGGACAAGGCGCTCGCCTTCCTCAACACGGTCATGGAGGTCTACGCGGGAACGAAGTAACGCTCAGCGACGCGGGGTCGAGTCCTCCTCGAACACGCCCATCCGCCGGAACTTCTCGCCGCGCTCCTCGACGAGCTGCGCGGCGGACATCCCCGCCAGGTCTCCCAGCGTCCGGCGCAACGTCTCACGCAGCTCGGCGGCGGAGCCGTCCCAGTCGCGATGCGCCCCGCCGACCGGCTCCGGCACGATCCGGTCGATGACGCCGAGGCGAAGAAGGTCGGGCGCCGTGATACGCATGCTCTCCGCCGCCTCGGGAGCGCGTGCGGCATCGCCCCACAGGATCGCGGCGCAGCCTTCGGGGGAGATCACGGAGTAGACGGCGTATTCCAGCATCAGGACGCGATTGCCCATGCCGATGGCGAGCGCGCCGCCGCTCCCCCCTTCTCCGGTGACCACGGCGACGATCGGCGCCTCGAGCCCGGCCATGACGCGAAGGTTTCGCGCGATCGCCTCCGCCTGTCCGCGCTCTTCCGCCGCGGTGCCGGGATAGGCACCCGGCGTGTCGATGAAGGTGACGATGGGCTTGCCGAACTTTTCGGCGAGCTGCATGAGGCGGAGCGCTTTGCGATAGCCTTCGGGGTGGGGCATGCCGAAGTTGCGCGCGATCTTTTCGCGCGTATCGCGCCCTTTCTGGTGGCCGATGACGACGACACCGCGGCCCTCGAGCAGCGCCAGCCCGCCGACGACGGCCGCGTCGTCGCCGTGCAAGCGGTCACCGTGGAGCTCGACGAAGTCCTCGAAAATGAGCCGGATGAAGTCGCGCGTGTGCGGACGCTTCGGATGACGCGCGAGCTGTGTGCGCTGCCACGCGGTCAGCCCCGCGTAGGTCTTCCGGCGCTGTCGCTCGAGACGGTCTTCCAGGCGGGCAATTTCGTCGCCGTCGCGCCGCGAGTCGTCCTCGGCCTTGAGGGCCGCGATCCGCGATTCCATTTCGAGCAGCGGCAGCTCGAAATCAAGCGCGGCCGGCATGCTCCACCGTGACGGTACCCGGTCCGAGCAGCGCTTCGATCTTTTCCGTCATCGCGGGAGTCGCGTCGACCGAAACACCGCCCGCACGAACGACCACCTCCAGTGACGGTATCTGGACGTGGAGGAACAGCGGGACCCCGCCCGCGTGCTGTGCGCAGACGTCCCGGAGCGCTCCCATGGTCCTGGCGACGTCGCCCTCGGCGGGAACGCGGACGCGGCAGGCGTTCGGCGGCCCCGCCAGGGCGCCTCCGTTGCCGCGGCGTCCTGCTCCGGCGGACAGCGCCTGCTCGAGCAGGCGCACCTCCTCGGCTAGCACCACCCTGCCCTTCTCCGTGTCATCCACTCGCCCGCGTATGAGCAGCGCGTCGCGTCCCCTCAAGAGCGGCGCGCCGGCCTTGAAGGGCTCGGGGAAGATCGTGACGTCGACCGTCCCCTCGGTGTCCTCGATCGTCGCGAACGCCATGCGGTTGCCGCTCTTGGTCGGAATCTCGCGCAGGCCGGCGACCTGACCGAACAGGAGGACCCGGCTGCCCGCCGGCCGTGCCGCCAACTCGGACGACGAGGTGATGCCGAGCGATTCCACGAGCGCCTTGAAGCGCGTGAGCGGATGCCCGGACACGTAGAACCCCAGCACCTCCTTCTCGAAGGCAAGGCGCTGGTCGTCGTCCCACTCGGGTACCGTCGCGACGTCCGCCGCGCGCACGGGCGCCGGTGCGGCGGTCGGGATCAGATCGAAGAACGAGGCCTGCCCTTCCGCGCGGTCGCGCTGCTGCCGCTGGCCGGTCTCCATCGCCGCGTCGAGCGCCGCGAGGAGCTGCGCGCGCCCGACGCCGACCGAATCGAAGGCGCCCGCCTTGATGAGGCTCTCCACCACGCGCCGGTTGACGAGACGCAGGTCGACGCGTGCGCAAAAATCGTCGAGGGTGGTGAACGGCCCGTCGGCGGCGCGCGTCTTGAGGATCGACTCCATCGCCGCTTCGCCAACGTTCTTGATCGCGGCGAGGCCGAACCGAATGGTGTTCGCGTGCACGCTGAACTGAACGGACGAGGCGTTCACGTCGGGCGGCTCCACCCGAACGTCGATCGCCCGGCACTCCTCGATGTACTTCACGATCTTGTCGGTATCGCCCATCTCGGACGTCAGCAGGGCCGCCATGAACTCGACCGGGTAGTTCGTCTTGAAGTACGCGGTCTGGTACGCGACGAGCGCATACGCTGCGGCGTGCGAGTTGTGGACGACGATACCGTTCGCGATGAAGCTCGCGGGCCCGGGGACCTCGATGTCGTACGTGGCCTCGTGCCCGCGCAGTTCCAGGTCGTGGATGCGCGACCATCCGAGTGCCGGATCGACCAGCGCCAGGAGTGCCGGCGAGTCCAGCGACTCGCCAAGGTACTGGACGGTATCGCGACGAAGGCCGCCCTTCCCGCTATCGGAGAACATCAGGCGGTAGGCAATTCCGAGCTGCCGGCAGCCTTCTTTGAGGCTCGTGAAGCGCTTGAGGATCCCCTCTCGCAAAGGCTCGCAGCACAGTGCGGTTGGCACGATCTCCGTGGTTCCACGTGCGAGCAGTCGCGCCTGAGGTGCGCCGGCCACGAGACGCTTCAGCGCCTCGCGCTTGGCACCCACGAGATGCGGACCCGCGAGCTCGGAGAAGCGCTGGTACGCGTCCCGGCCGCCAAGCAGATTGATCGTAAATCCAGGTCGGCGTGCGCCTCGGTACGCGAATGACTTCGAATGGATCGTCGACGGAATCCCGAGCTTGAGGAGGAGGCGCCGCACGTCACGGGAGAGCTGCACCGAGGAGGTCGCATAGAAGATCGATCGTGTGGGGACGTGAATGCACCCATCACCCTGAAAGAGCTTGGCAACCAGCACGGCGACCGCGGCAGAGTCCCACCGGTCCACGAGCTTGGGGACGTACTTGTCGAGTGCTTTCTTGCCCCGGAGTCCACACTCGCCGTAGAGGAATTCGACCGCCGCCGACGAGCGCTTGGGATCCCGGCGAGCCGGTCGTACCGACGACGCCCGTTGGTTGCCGCGATGCTCCACACGCGCCACGGTGTTGTCGAAGCGCGCGACGACCGCACTCATGTCGTCGATTTCGTCGGCCGAGCTCGAGTACAGATAGAAATGGCTCTGGTAGCCGAGGCTACCCTCGGAGAGGGCGTATCCGAGTAACGCGGACCGGTGGTGGTCCACGTCTTCACTCCCGCACGGCAACGCGCGCGCGATCGCGACGAAGTCGTCCGGATCGATGTCTTCAGTGTTGACCCAGCCTCGCTGCGTGAGAAGCGGATGATCGGGCGTGCACTCCACTTCCATACCGTTGACGAGCCGAAGCTTCGCGATGCGTCGGATACCGCTGGGTCGCACTCCGCGTGTGCGGGCGGGTCCGTCCTTGGTGAGGACGAGATCGCCATCGCGGACGTCGACGATCGGCTTGCACGAGCCGTCCGCCATCTCGATGGAGGAAGTGCCGCTCAAACACTTGTTAAAGCCGTAGCCCGCGAACTTCTCCATCAGCTCCCAGACCTTCTCGCCCTTGGCGGCCGACGTCTTGCGCTCGGCTGAGCCCGCGAGGAACTTTTCCTTCTGCTTCGCCATGAGCTCGCGGTCTTTCTTGCCCATGGCCCGCCGGAGCGTGTCGGCTTCTCCCATGGAGAAGCCGGCCATCTCCACGGCGATCTGCATGATCTGCTCCTGGTAGATCATGATCCCGTAGGTCTCCCGCGTGATCTTCTCCATGGCGGGGTGCTCGTACGTGATCTTCGCCCGGCCGTGCTTCCGGTTGATGAAATCGGGGATGAGGTCCATGGGGCCGGGGCGATACAGCGAGACCATCGCGATGATGTCTTCGAGCCGCTCGGGCTTGAGCCCACGCAACGCCTCGCGCATGCCGGACGACTCCAGCTGGAACACGCCGAAGGTCTTGGCGTCGGTGAGCGCCGCATACGTCTTG
>JBGOTH010000040.1:0-12148 GCA_041476345.1 Methylomirabilia bacterium | reverse complement strand
GGTGGCGCGGCCCGACAAGGCGGTGGTGGCGGCGTGCGGCGACGGCGGCTTCATGTACAACTGCCAGGAGCTGTCGACCGCGGTGAAGGACAAGATCAACGTCGTGTGCGTCGTGTTCAACGACAGCGCCTTCGGCAACGTGGCGCGCGACCTCGACGAAGCGTGGGGCGGCACGTGGAACGCGAATCTCGTCAACCCGGACTTCGTGAAGTTCGCGGAGTCGTTCGGCGCGGTGGGCATGCGCGCCAAAGATCCCACCGACGTCGGCCGTCTCGTGAAGGACGCGATCCAGCTGGATCGCCCGGTGCTCATCGACGTGCCCGTGGGCCGCATGCCGCGCCCGAACTTCTTCGCGCCGCGTCGCTCGCCGGCGAAGTACCAGAAGTAATCGGCGCGGAAGATACTGAGCGAGCCTAGAGCGTGGAAGGCGACGTAAACGCCCTTATCGGTGCTCCGGGGTGAGCGCGGTGAACTCGGGTTTATCTGTGGACCCGACGTAGCATGTCGAGCTCCTTTTCCCGCGACGCATCGTCGCGTCTCATGCCCGACGTTGTACCGGAGCGTGCATGACGTCCTCGTGGGAGGGATTGTGAAAAATGTGTGGAAAGTGGAGCGCCGCTCGCCAGCCGATGCTAGAGTCGGCCGTCGCGAGACACCAGTGCCAGGGGCGAAGAAACCGCGCGCGGGACTGAGCGTGAAGCTCCTCGGGGGCTTCGAGACCCGGCTCGCCACGGGAGCGCCGGTGACGTTGCCCACCCGCAAGGCGCAGGCGCTGCTGGCGTATCTCGCCGTCCGACCCGGCCACGCCCACCCCCGCGACAAGCTCGCCGCGCTGCTGTGGGCCGACCGCGGCGACACGCAGGCGCGCGACAGTCTCCGGCACACGCTGGTGGAGTTACGAAAAGTGCTGCCGGATCGGTCGCCCAGCCTCATCGGTGAGGGACGCGCGATCACGCTCGACCCGGCTGCCGTTGATGTAGACGTCGTGCGCTTCGAGGCGCTCGTCACGGAACGGACGGCCACGGGTCTCGCCGCGGCCGCCGACCTCTATGAGGGGGATTTTCTCGAAGGCTTCGGGCTCCGCGAGCCGGCGTTCGAGGAGTGGGCGGTGGTGGAACGCGAGCGACTGCGGGAGCGAGCGCTCGACGTCATGCGGCGCTTACTCGAACATCAGGATGCGGCGCACACGATCGAGCCAGCCATCCGGACGGCGCTCCGGCTGCTGGCGCTCGATGCGACGCACGAGGCAGCCCATCGAGCGCTGATGCGGCTGTACGTGCAGCAGGGGCGGCGGGCGGCGGCGTTGCGCCAGTATCAAACGTGCGTGAGCGTCTTGCAGCGGGAGCTCGGGACGGAGCCCGAGGCGGCGACGCGCCAGCTTTACCAGGACATCGTCCAGCGTCGCGACGAGCGAACGATGGCGCGGCCGACGTCATCGAAGTCGTTGAGCGGCAGAGCTGCGCGCCGCGGAGCGCCAGTACGGGCCGAAGCCGTCAGCGGCGAGCCGCCACTCATCGGCCGCGCCACCGAAGTGCAGACGCTGCACCACGCGCTCGATGAGGCGAAGCGGGGGCGCGGTCGCGTCGTCACGATCCTCGGCGAGGCGGGCGTGGGCAAGAGCCGACTCGTCGCGGAGCTCGCGAGAGAGGCCGCCGACAGCGACACCCGCGTCCTGCTCGGTCGCAGTCACGAGAGCGAGCAGATCCTGCCGTTCGGTCCATGGGTGGATGCGCTGCGTGCGGGGCAGGCCGTGCCCGACGATCCGGCGTTGCTGGCGCTGGAGCCGGCATGGCGCGCCGAGCTCGCGCGGCTGTTTCCCGAGATCGGTACGGCTGGCTTGCCGGCGCCCGGGGACGACGCGCGGGGGTTGTTCGAGAGCGTCACGCGGCTCGCCCGATCGCTGGCGGCGAGCCAGACGGTACTGCTCGCGCTAGAGGACGTCCACTGGGCGGACGACATGACGTTGCGGTTGCTCGCCTCCCTGGGCCGACGGATTGCGGCCGATCGGGTGCTCGTCGTGGCGACGGCGCGGGAGGAAGAGCTGCCCGATGCCGCCGCGCTCCGCCGGGCGCTGGGGGAATTGCGCGGCGAGAGCCACGTCACCGAGATCGTGCTCTCGCCGCTGTCGCGCCCCGACACTTCCGCACTCGTTCGGTCGCTCACCGGAGCGGGCACCGCGTCCCAAACGCTGGCACAGGTGGAAGAACAGGCGTGGGCCGCGAGTGAGGGCAATCCGTTCGTGGTGCTCGAGACGGTGCGAGCGCTGCGCGAGGGGCTGACGCTCCAGGACCCGGCGAGCCTGACGGTGCCCCAGCGTGTCCGGGATGTCATCGCTGCGCGCGTGGAGCGTCTGAGCGAGGGCAGCCGGCAGCTCCTGTCGGTGGCGGCGGTCATCGGCCGGGAGTTCGACTTCACGCTCCTGCAGCGAGCGAGCGGGCTCCCCGACCGCGCCGCCGCCGCCGGCGTGGAGGAGCTGGTGCGGCGGCGCATGCTGCACGGCGTCGGCGAGGGCTTCGCCTTCACGCACGATCGCATTCGCGAGACGGTGTACGCGAGCCTGCTGCCGCCGCGGCGGAAGCTGCTGCATGGCGATGTCGCCGCGGCTCTCGACGCGCTCACTGCCGGCACGCTCGATCCTCCCGCGGCCGCCCTCGGCCTGCACTACCGCTGCGCCGAGGTCTGGGACCAGGCCGCTCTCCATCTCCGGCAGGCGGGACTCATGGCAACCGCACGGTCGGCGCTCGCGGACGCGCGGGTGTGGCTCGAGCAAGCACTCCAGGCTGTCGAGGGGCTGGCGGAGAGCCCGTCCACGCGAGAGCAGGCCTTCGACATCCGCCTCGAGCTGCGGCCGGTGCTGAGCACCCTCGGTGAACCTCGCCGGACACTCGAGCGGCTCCGCGAGGCGGAATCCCTCGCGGACCGGATGAACGACGAGGGGAGACGAGGACGAGTCTGCGCGTTCCTCACACAGGTCCACGCACAGCTCGGCGAGCTGGACGAGGCTATCCTGGCCGGCCGTCGCGGACTGGAGATCGCCGGAAGCCTCGCGGATTCGAGACTCCGCATCCTCACCGCGACCAACCTCGCCCAGGCCCACTTCTACCGCGCTGACTACCAGCGCGTGATCGAGCTGACGGCCGATAACCTGGCACACCCGTCGCCCGAATGGGTCAACGAGTATCTCGGGATGGGAGCGCTCCCGTCGATCTGGAATCGCCATTGGCTGGCGATGAGCCTTGCCGAGCTCGGCAGATTCGCCGACGCGGCGCCCCACGAAGCCGAGGCGATTCGGCTCGCTGAGCCGACGCCCCGTGTCTTCAACAGCGGCATCGCGCACCGCACCGCCGGCACGGTCCACCTTCTCGCGGGCGACTGGGCAAAAGCGTCTGCATCCATTGGGCAGGCAAGAACGGCCTTTCGGGCAGGGAACGTCGCCCTCCACCTTCCCTGGGCGGTCGCGGCCTCCGCCTGGGTCGCGGCGCACCTCGGCGAGACGAGCCACGCGCTGAACGATCTCCAGGAAGGAGAAGAGCTGATCGAGCGCCGTGCGACGGGGCTGATTCAACTCTACGGCGGGGACTACCACGCCCTTGGGCGCGCCTCTCTGCTGCTCGGCCGGCTCCACGACGCGCGGCGCCTCGGCGACCGTGCCGTCGAGTTCTCTCCAGGGCACCCGGGCGTCGTCGCCCGTGCGCATCATTTGCTCGGCGATGTCGCAACCCATCCCGAGCGATTCGACGCCCCGCGCGGCGAAGCGCACTACCGGCAGGCGCTGGCGCTGGCCGAGCCGCACAGCATGCGGCCCCTCGTCGCCCACTGCCACCTCGGGCTCGGCAATCTTCACGGAAGAATCGGCAAGCGCGAGCAGGCCCTCGAGCATCTCGTCACCGCCGCGGCGATGTACCGCGACATGGGCATGCATTTCTGGCTCGAACAGGCCGAAGCGGCCTCGCGCCAGGCAGGCGCGAGGGCCGCCAGGGCGTAGCAACTCGCTCTATCGTCCTTGCCAGCTCAACTCGAACAGCGCATCGAAGGCCAGGCCCCACGGGGGACGAAGGAAGCCGAGGGCTCGCACGTCCTCGAACCAGAATCCCAGTGGAGAGTGACGCGCGAACACCCCGCCGCCGGCCATCCTGCACAAGCGGGTCATCAGAGACTCCGCGAGCTGTGCGATGTTCGTCTTGGCCAACAGGGCATCGTGTCGCGCCCGGCCCTTCCGCTCGATGGCCTTGAGTGCGCCCTCATACGCCTGATGGATGAGCCACTGCTCTTGCTCGGCAGAGACCCATTCGACCTTTTCGTAGGCGCGCAACGTAGCGGCCGGGTGACCGCGCTTGAGGAGCTCCTGCCTCATGAACGCCATCGCGGCCTCTGTGATGCCGACGACGACAGCCGTGTACGACAAGCCGACAGAGCCGCCGTTGGCTTCGAGCACATCTCGCCAGTGACCCGTCCAGGCGATGCGCGTCGCCGGAAAGTCCTGGAACGAGAAGGCGTGACTATTCGTGGCCGCCATCCCATGCCCATCCCACTCGGCGCCGAGCTTCATGCCGGAGGAGCCGTCCCACGGGACATCCCGGACCTTCAGGAAGAACCAGTCGGGGTTTTGTTCGCCCGCGGGGACGGCCGTGGTGAGCATGTACGACGTCACGCCGGAGCCGCTGCCGAAATGCTTCTGCCCGGTGAGTCGGTAGGCGAGTGACGCAACGTTCTCTGGCTGAGCGACCGCTTTCGTGTTGGCGACGTCCCCGCCGCTGCCCGGCTCGGACGTGATCGTTCCCCACCACGCTCCGTCACGGACCGCTTCGAACACGTCGCGCCGCTGGCTTTCCCACACCGGCGCGAAAGCGGCCGGCGGCTCGGGGTCTCGCCAGAAGGCGAGCACGGACGGATGCATCGCCGCCACGAGCGCCAATGACGAGTCGCCGTGCGCGAGGATGCGCAGCATCTCGCAGAGGGGACGGGTGGAAGAGCGCAGATCCTCCCACATTCCGCCGTAGGCAACGGGTACCGCCGCCAGATGCACCCCGATGTCTTGCAGGCGCTGAAAGTCGCCGGGATCGAGCTGTCGGCGGCGCTGCCGGATGCCGCGCTCCTTCGCCAGGGCCGCGGCTACCTCACGCGTCTTCTCCAGAAGCGCGTCCGCATTTTTCATCGCGCCGCCTCTTTCGTCGAGGTCTCGCAGGTGTGGGTTGTCATGCCCCCGTTGTACAAGTCCCGCGTGTCGAATCCGCGGAAGGAATCGTGAAAAATTCGTGGGAAGGGCGGTCCCGGGGGATCCGCCGCTGGAACGACAGCACTGCGCGCGCGTAGACGGCGAGCACCGCGCGACACAGTTCGTGGTCCCAGGCCAGGAGATAGCGGAGCCGGTGGGGCAGGCTCAGCACCCACTGGCGTACCGGCACATGCGGCAGGATGCCGTCCACGACCCGCGCGGCGCACCCGGTCATGCGGCGGCCCCCGCAGCTCGGACACAACCCGCGGCCCTTGCACGAGAAGGGAACACGCCGTGCTCGGCGGCGCGGGGCTGATACCCGGCAAGGTGGACGCCAGCGACGTAAGACGCAGCCCCGCGCCGCCGACAATGCCCAGAATGCGATACACGGCATCCGTGGTGGTGAGCGCGCGACGGGAGGCGATCGGGCGGGCGTATCAATCTCGAGACATTGACTTGCCCTCCTCGGACGCAGTCCCGTCGCGAGGCGATGCAGACGCAGCACTCGCGATCGCAGTATCGACACTACGCGAACGGCGACCGTGCGCTCTACAGTGCGATGCAGGTCACCACCGCATCGGACGCCATCTGCAATCCCGCCGCATTTCTGCGCGCAACTGTGCAGATCAGCACTCCCACGCAGCGGATGCGTACGCTCGCCGGCGAAGTGCCATAGGTGAGCAGCGCGGTCTGCCCTCGCGGCACCGACGCCGAGCGTATAATATGACCATGAACATGACCATAGTGGTCTAGGAGCGTGCTGATGAAAACCATGAGAGCTTCGGATTTCAAGGCCCGCTGCCTGGCGGTGATGGACGAGGTGGCCGAGAACTGCGAGCCGGTGCTGATCACCAAGAACGGCAAACCGGTCGCCGAGCTGCGCGCGCATGCCGGCCGTCGCGCCAAATCGCCGATCGGCCTGCACCGGGGCCAGGTGCGCGTCAAAGGAGACATCCTGGCGCCGCTGGGCGCGAAGTGGGAAGCCCTCGGGTGATCCTGCTCGATACCCATGCGCTGGTGTGGATGGACGCCGACGACCGCAAACTCGGCCGCGCCGCGCGGCGCGCGGTCAATGCGCAGTGGGCGGCGCAACAGGTCGGCGTGAGCGCGGTGACCTTCTGGGAGTGCGCAATGCTCTGCGCGAAGGGACGACTGGAACTTCCCCATGCCACGCAGAACTGGCGGGCCGAACTGATCGCCGCAGGGTTGGTCGAGTTTCCGGTCGACGGCGAGATTGCGGTGCTTGCCGCGGAGCTCGCCGGGCTGCACGGCGATC
This sequence comes from Methylomirabilia bacterium, assembly GCA_041476345.1. Taxonomy (GTDB): domain Bacteria; phylum Methylomirabilota; class Methylomirabilia; order Rokubacteriales; family CSP1-6; genus VGLJ01. Next base: position 5,657 of record JBGOTH010000040.1, on the reverse strand, counting down.
CAGCGGACCGCTTCATCGCCGCAACGGCGATCCAGCGCGGCGCGACGCTGCTCACGGGCGACGAACGCTTGCTCGCGTGGAAGCACCGGGTGAGACGCCAGGACGCGCGCAAATAGGCGCGCTTTGGCCAGAAGTAGAAAACAGTCGACGGCCATAGGCCGTCAGGGTTCAGAAGCTCCTAGACGGGAAGAAGCTCGAACAGAGGGAGCCAGGCTCTCGGCACGAGCCGTTCGTTGAGCGAATCAATCGCGAGCGCCAGGCCCGTGAGGGTATACCTCCCGAGGACCGACTCGCTCTCAGGCTCCGCGAAGATGACCAGTGTAATGACGCTCTTGCCTGCGACCCGCATCCACACGTTGCCGATCTCGTTTTCGACGATGCGTCCATCCGCAAGCATGAACTGCTCACGCCTGTGAGGAACGACGCCGAGCGATTCGAGTAGCGGTCGCGGCAGGCTCGAGTAGAACGCGCCGGTATCGACCCATGCGTCGACCCGTTCGAGGCGCTGCCGCTCCAGATCGCTCACCTCGATGGGAACGCTGAACACGCTCATGTGCAGGCCCCCACGGCGGTAGCCACGTTCGGCGCGTTCAGCAACCAGGGCTTCGGCATCAACCGCCGATTCACGAGATCGACATCGAGCGCGAGGGCTTCGAGCGTGAGAGCGCCAAGAAGAGGCTCACTCTCCGGTTCGGCGAAAAGAACGTAGGTCATGTCGCTGCGGTCGCCCACGCGAATCCACATGTGGCCGATGTCGCTTTCGACGATACGGCCATCGGCGAGCATGAAGCGCTCTCGCTTGTGTGGAACCACACCCAGCGCCTCGAGGGTCGGACGAGGCAGGTTCGTGTAGAAGGCGCCCGTGTCGACCCACGCGTTGACGCGCTCCACGCGGCGCTGCTCCAAGTTGCTCACCTCGATCGGCACGCTGAAAACGCTCATCGCGTCCTCCCCGAAGCATCAAGCGCCGAGCGAGCAATCTCGTCAAGTTTAGACGTCCTGAGACATCGACGCTTGATTCTGCTGGCGTCCCGGCATACGGTCGCATGCGGCTCGGGAGAGGGCTTTGGGGGAACGCCTCCTAGGGTTCCCCCAACTAATGGAGGGAATCGAACGTGATCAAGCGCATCGCAATCATCGGCGCGGGGGCGATCGGATCGGTGGTCGGCGGCTTCCTCACCAAGGCGGGGCGTGACGTCACGCTCGTCGACCAGTGGCCCGAGCACATCGAGGCGATCAAGAGCAAGGGCTTGAGGCTCTCGGGCACGATCGGCGATTTCGTCGTGCCCGGCGTGAAGGCGCTGCATATCCACGAGCTGCAATCGGTGCGCGAGCCGTTCGACGCGATCTTCATCTCGGTCAAGTCCTACGACACGGAATGGGCGACCGCGATGGCGTGCGCGTACCTCACGCCCGACGGCGTGGTCGTCGACTTCCAGAACGGGATCAACGACGAGCGCGTGGCGGCGGTGGCGGGCAAGCACCGGACGCTCGGCTGCGTCATCACGATCAGCGCCGGGATGTACGAAGCGGGTCACGCGATGCGCACGGACACCGCCGAGATCGGCTTCAAGATCGGCGAGCACGACGGCAAGGAGACGGCCCGCGCGAAAGAGCTGGCCGAGATCATGAACGGCGTCGCGGGCACGAAGGTCACCACGAATCTCTTCGGCGAGCGCTGGTCCAAGCTCGCCATCAACTGCATGGCGAATCCGCTGGCCGGGCTCACGGGCCTCGGCACGCTCCAGGTGCGCACCGATCCGAAGATCGCCGCCGTCGGCGTGCACGTCGGCGCGGAAGCGATCATGGTCGGCCGCGCCGTCGGTCACGAGGTCGAGCCGATCTACGGCATCCCCGCGCAGCGCTACGTCGACGCGTACAACGGCAAGGGCCTTGCGCCGCTGCTCGACGAGATCGCGGAGATCGCGCGCAAGCGCGGCGGCGGCCAGCCGTCGCTTTTGCAGGACGTCATCAAGAAGCGGCGGACGGAGATCGACTACCTGAACGGCTACGTGTGCGAGCAGGGCCGCGCGAAAGGCGTGAAGACGCCCTACAACGACGCGGTCGTCGCGACGATCAAGAAGCTTGGCGTCGGCTTCACGCCCGACCTGCGCAATCTCGACGCCGTTATCGCGATGCTGCCGAAATAGCCGTCGCTCGGGCTTGGGACCCGGTCGCTATTCCGCGTCACGGGTCCTGTCGGCGGGAGGCGCATCGGTCGGCGGCTCCGTCACACACACGGGGATTATTCAGAGGGTCGAATCACAGGATGAAGAGCGGCAGCGGCGCTGCTATTTATCGCGTGGATCGTATTTCGATTTTCGGCGCAGCGTCGTCGCTGGGGGCACTTGGTTCTTCTTCGAAGTCGGGCTACTGAATCGCGTGTCATAGGTACGGGAAACACGCGTAAGGATTGCTCCATAGTCGCGGAATATTCTGTCGTAGTCGACCCACTCGAACGGATATGGCGCTTGGTTGGTCGCCCGAAACCGCAGAACGAGAAATTCGTCGAAAGCCGGGCGTGCTCTTGTCATGAGGTGAGACGCTGCTGCGACCGATTCTTGTATAGGGTGGAGATACTTCTTCCCATCTGTGAGTCGCTCAAGCGCAAAGACCTCGCCACAGCGCGGGCAAGTGACTCGACCTTCATAGGACGTATAGACGGGCGACTGGTTGACTCCTACGATCCCAACGCAGATTGGTGTTCCGGCTCCGCGTTTGAATTGAGCAACCTGCCCGGTCAGGTCGGTTATCACGCGATCTATCTGCTTGATCATCGCCTTCGCAAGGATCTTCGCCTCGGCCCCGATTTCGACGTTGGCAATGGGGCCACGCGCTACGAGGAAATCCGGAGCGACACTGGGCACCACTCCGGGCACTAGCTCCCCGAAGGTGCCATCCCCTCGGCGCGCTGTGACGCCCTGCCTTTTGTTCGTGACAGCCAAGACGTGCTCGTGCCTCTGGATTCTATCTGCGAGCAACTGCGACTTGTTGATCGTGAATAGGTCTTCGTAGAGGTGATACGCGACCCAATCGCCACGGCTCGAGTCGCGGTGTTGATAGCGCTTGCCTTCAAACAGACCACGAAACTCGTCCAGCAGCCGGTAGCTCACGCGGGCGATCGTGAACGCACCGAGTCAACGGTTACGGTGACGCGTTTGGCGCCAACGCGACGCTTCTCGCCTGCTGTGCGCAACATTCGCTGCTGAGCGAGCGCGACGTAGCCGGGATCGATCTCACTCGAAATCGAGTTGCGCCCTACGGTCATTGCAGCAATGGCGGTCGACGCTGTTCCAGCAAAGGGATCGAGAACTATATCGCCGACAAACGAGAACATACGGATAAGCCGCTCGGCGAGCGCGGCGGGATATGGCGCCGGATGACCACCGCGCGTGGATGAGCCATTGATATCTGTCCAAAACGACCGAAACCACGACTGCATCTCTTCTTTGGTCAGCATGGAGAGAGCTTTCTGCATCATCGACGCAGAGCGGTAGCCGCCTGCCTTGCGCAGAAAGACGATGTACTCGACATCATTCTTAACCACAGCGCCGGGCTGATACGGCTTGCCGTAGAAGCCGGCTCCATTGCCCTCGACCTCCGTCACGCCATTCGCGATCTTGTGCCAGAAGATTGGCGTCAGGCAATCCAAGTCGAGACGTCGTGCGCGAACCTGAATGTCGGCGTGCAACGGCATGACGTAGTGCCGTCCGGCCCGCTTTCGAGGAATGCAGACATCGCCCACGACGCAGCAGATTCGGCCCCCTGGCACCAGGACGCGGGCGCATTCACGCCAGACTTTGTCGAGCTCATCGAGGAATCGCTCGTAGTCGGCGATGTCCCCCATCTGCCCCTCGGACGCGGCGTATTTTTTCAGCGTCCAATACGGAGGCGACGTGACAACTAGATGCACTGATTCGCTTGGTAGCCACGAGAGATCCCGAGCATCGCTAAGACGGAGCCGATGCTTCGTGTGGTTGTAGGGAGCAGGCCAAGGTTGCGTTCGAGAACGTCGGTTCGCGGCGAGGAGCGCCGCGAGGCCCTCTGGCGTGTTGTCTACTTCGATCCCCTCTATTTCCGCCGCTGCCCGCGTCGCCTTCATGCTGCTCTGCTCCCCTGCGCGCGTGGGCGCACTGGACGGGTTTATGTCACGGTCAAGATGGAGTGTCAACTGAGATACGCCATCTGTAGTGGATCTTGTCATCATGCCCTACCACACTTATGCTCGTCTAATGTTGAGTTATCTGCATCATCGAGCAGATGGAATGCGTCGTCAATGTCCACAAAAGAAGACGGCCTTGAACCAGAAACTGACATCAGAGGGCCAACAATGAACTGCGCAAAAACGAGATCGGCGGCGCCTCTACGATGCGAGACGCGGTTTTCGATCGAACCACGGACGAGCGGATTCGAGCTGCGCGGCCAGGCGGAACAACATCGCCTCGTCGCCATATCTTCCGACCAATTGCGTAGCGAGCGGTAAACCACCTTCGCTCATTCCTAATGGAAGCATCATCGCCGGCTGTCCCGTCAGGTTGAACCACACCGTGAATGGCGAGAACGTGAAGACACGCCGCCAATACTCCGCCGGGTCCTCCAGCATCATGTCGATCCAGCCCAGCTTCACCGCCGGCGCCGCGAGGCCGGGCGTCAGCAACACGTCGTAGTTTGCGTGGAACCCGGCCATCTGGCGGCCGAGGCGGTGCGCCGTCTGCGTCGCGCGCACGTAGTCCGGACCGGTCACCCGCTTGCCCCGTTCATACATCGCCCACGTCACCTTCTCGAATTCCTCCGCGATCGGCGTCCTGCCCGTCGGATGACCGTCGATGTTCACTACGGTGTTCGCGGCGATCAGCGTGAGGAACGTCGGCACGATCTGGTCGCCGTCGACCGTGGGATCCGCCTCCTCGACGTGATGGCCGAGCTCGGCACAGAGCCGCGCCGTCGCGTCGAGCGCGCCGAGGCTGTCGGCGCCGATCTTCGCGCCGTTCGGTGACGTGCGCGTGAACGCGATGCGGAGCGCGCCAGGATTCGCGCCGACCTCCGCGAGGAACGGACGCGCGGGCGGCGGCGCGAAATACGGATCGCCGGCGCCCGGGCCGGCGGTCGCGTCGAGCAGCGCCGCGCAGTCCCGCACGCTGAGCGTCACCGCGTGCTCGCACGACAGCCCGCCCAGCCCCTCGCCGCTGAACGGCACCATCGTGTTGCGCCCGCGCGTCGGCTTGAGGCCGATGACACCGCAACACGCGGCCGGCGCGCGGATGGAGCCGAAGCCGTCGGTCGCATGCGCCATCGGAACGATACGCGCGCCGGTCGCCGCTGCCGCCCCACCGCTCGAGCCGCCGGAGATCCGCGCCGGGTCCCACGGATTCTTCGTGGGGCCGTGCAGCTGCGGCTCGCACGTGAGGCTCAGCCCGAGCTCGCAGGTGTTCGTGCGGCCGAAGATCACCAGGCCCGCGCGCTTGAGCCGCGTGACGTGCTCGCTGTCGGCGGTCGCGGCCGGGCTGTCGGCAAAGAACCGCGAGCTCCGCGTCATGCGAACGCCGGCAATGGAGGCGGTCAGGTCTTTCATCAAGTAGGGCACGCCGCGGAAGGGCCCGTCGGGTAGCCCGGCCGCGACGGCCTTCCGAGCGTAGTCCTCGAGCGGCATGGTGACC
>JBGOTH010000039.1:0-12230 GCA_041476345.1 Methylomirabilia bacterium | reverse complement strand
CGGCACTCTGGTTCCTTCAGGAGCGCACGAAGCTCGGGGCCATGGTGCGTGCGGCGATCGACGACGCCGAGATCGCGCAAGCCTGCGGCATCAACGTCTCGCTCTTGAGCACCTCGGTGTTCGGGGTCGGCGCGGGGCTGGCCGCGCTCGGTGGCGTCATGGCAGGCCCCGTCCTCGGCATGTATCCGGGCGCCGACTTCGAAGTGCTCTTGCTGGCGTTCGTCGTCGTGATCGTCGGCGGCCTCGGCAGCCTCAAGGGCGCCTTCGTCGGCGCCCTGCTCGTGGGGTGCCTCGACAACTTCGGCAAGGCGCTGTTCCCCGAGCTCGCGTACTTCACGATCTTCGCGCCCATGGCGGTGATCCTCGCGATCCGCCCCGCCGGGCTCTTCGGCGTCCGGTGAAACGTGCCGGCGCGCTGGTGGCGGTTGCGCTCGCGCTGACCCTCGCGCCGTCGGTGCTCACCTCCTACCAGCTCGGCCTTCTGACCAAGATGCTGATCCTCGCGATCTTCGCCACGAGTCTCAACCTGATCCTCGGCTACGGCGGACTTCCGTCGCTCGGCCACGCCGCCTACTTCGGAGTGGCCGCGTATACCGTCGGCCTGCTCGCGCGCCGCGGGTTCGACAACTTCTGGCTCGACTTCGGCGCCGGCCTGTTCGTCGCCACGGCGACGGCCGCGCTCTTCGGCTCGCTCGCGCTCAGGACGCGGGGCGCGTATCTGCTGATGATCACGCTGGCCCTGGCCCAGGTGCTGTGGGGCATCGCCTTCGGCTGGCGCTCGTTCACCGGCGGCGACGATGGCTTGCCCGGCGTGCCACGGCCCGCGGCGGGTCTGCCCTGGAGTCTCGCCGACGGCGTGCGCTTTCACTATTTCGTGCTCGTGGTCTTCGCGCTGACGATCGCGTTCCTCTGGCTCGTGATCCGCTCGCCGTTCGGCCGCGCGCTGATTGGCATCCGGGAGAGCGAGCGACGGATGGAAGTCCTCGGGTACAACACGTGGGCCCACAAGTACGCGGCGTTCGTGGTCGCGGGCGCGCTCGCGGGTGTCTCCGGCAATCTCTACGTCTACTACAACGGCTTCGTGAGTCCGGCCTATCTCAGCGTCGTCTTCTCCGCGACGTGCCTCATCATGGTCATCTTTGGCGGTGCCGGCACGCTGCTCGGACCTGCGCTCGGCAGCGCGGTGATCGTCTTCCTCGAAAACGTCATCAGCGCGTACACGCAACGCTGGCTCCTCGTCCTCGGTGTGATCTACGTGGGCGTGACGCTGTTCGCGCCGGCGGGGCTCATGGGCCTCATGCGGCGGCGCGCGAGACGAGCGCCGTGATCGCGCTCGGCGTGGATCGCTTGACGCATGACTTCGGCGGCCTTCGAGCGCTGGACGACGTGACTCTTGCGGTCGGCGGCGGCGAGCGGCGCGTGATCCTGGGACCGAACGGCGCCGGGAAAACCACGCTCTTCAACATGATCACCGGGCTCCTTTCACCGCTGACCGGGACGATCCAGCTCTTCGGTGACGACGTCACCACGCTCAGCCCCTACCGTCGCGCGCGACTCGGGCTCGGCCGCACCTTCCAGATCAACACGCTCTTCCCGCGGCTCACCGTGCTGGAGAGCGTGCTCCTTGCCGTCCAGGGGGCCGACGCGGCGCGCTTCTCGCTCTGGCGCCCACGCAGCGTCTATCGCCACCTCGAGCGGCGGGCTCAGGATCTGCTCGCCGAATGGAATCTTGCCGACCGGCGCGACGTGCCGACACGCGAGCTCTCCTACGGCGAGCAGCGTCAGGTCGAGCTGCTGCTGGCACTCGCCGGCCGGCCGCGCGTCCTTCTCCTCGACGAGCCGACCGCCGGCCTCTCGGCCGTCGAGACGGCGGCGGTCGTCGGCATGATCCAGCGCTTCCCGCGCGATGTCACCGTCCTCTTGATCGAGCACGACATGGACGTCGCGCTGACCCTCGCCGAGCGCGTCACGGTGATGCATCAAGGCCGCGTGCTGGCCGACGGCACGCGGGACGAGGTTCGCGCGGACGCGCGAGTGACCGAGATCTACTTGGGGAGCGACGAGTAATGCTGGAGCTGCATGACCTCGAGGTCGCGTACGGCGATTCGCTGATCGTGCAGGGGGCGTCGCTGCGCGTGGACGACGGCCGCATCGTCGCCGTGCTCGGACGCAATGGCGTGGGCAAGACGACCTTGCTCCGCGCAATCAGCGGCCTCACCCCGGCACGCGCCGGCCGCGTCGTCCTCGACGGCGACGACATCACGGCGCTTGCGCCGCACGCGATCGCCCGCCGTGGCGTCCGGCTCGTCCCTCAGGGACGTCGTCTCTTTCCCTCGCTCGACGTGCGCGAGCATCTGGCGGTCGGGGCCGGTCCCGGGCGCCGCCGGCGCTGGGACCTTCCGCGGATCCTGACGCTGTTCCCGCACCTCCGCGAGCGCCTGCATCACGGCGGGGGCAAGCTCTCCGGCGGCGAGCAAGCGATGGTCGCGTGCGGCCGCGCGCTGACCGGTAATCCCGACATCCTGCTCATGGACGAGCCGTCGGAAGGGCTGGCCCCCCTGCTCGTCCGCGAGCTCGGCCGGGTGCTCGCCGAGTTGAAGCGCGAGGGCACTTCGATCCTGCTCGTCGAGCAGAATCTCGCGTTCGCGCTCCGTGCCGCCGACTACGTCTACCTCATGAGCAAAGGCCGCATGGTGCACGCGTGCACGCCAGACGCGCTGAGGGCCGACGAGGCGGTCAAGGCCCGCTATCTTGGCGTATGATCCCGGCACTTCTTGAAGGAGGGGCGACCATGCACAGACGAACGATCGTAGGGCTCGCGATCCTCGCCATCCTCGCGGCGTCCGGCGTGGCTCTCGCCCAGGCTCAGCGCGAACCGATCAAGATCGGCGTGCTCAACGCGATCACCGGCCCGCTCGCGGTCAACGGCAGCGAGATCAACGAGGGGATCAAGCTCTACTGGGAAGACGAGATGAGCAATCAGGTGGCCGGGCGAACGGTGCGCCTGATCATCGAGGACGAGGAAGGCAAGCCGGACGTCGCCCTCACCAAGCTCCGAAAACTGGTGGAGAGCGACAAAGTCCACGTCGTCATGGGGCCGGTGTCGAGCGCCGTGGCCGTCGCCATGCGGGACTACGTGCACGAGCACAAGGTGCCCACGATCATCACGCAGGCCACCGCGAATAACCTGACCAACGAAAAGGCCAGCCCGATCCTCTTCCGCAGCGCGATGAGCAGCTACCAGCAGGAGGCCGCCGGTGGCTGGTACGTCGCGGCCAAGCTCGGGCACAAGAAGATCGCCGTGGTCGGCCTCGACTACGTCGCCGGTACCGAGCAGGTCGATGGCTTCATCAAAACGTTCATGGAGAGCGGCGGCCAGTCGGTGGAAAAGATCCTGATGCCGCTCGGGGCGATGGATGTCGCGCCTTACATCGCGCGCGTCCAGGGCAAGGCCGGAGAGCTGGATGCGGTCGTGGCGATCCTGTGGGGCCCGAGCGCGCCGCAGTGGCTGAAGGCGTGGCAGGAGTACGGCCTCAAGGGAAAGCTGCCGCTCCTCTCGCTCGGCGAGACGGTCAGTGAGAGCTACCTGCGCACGGTGGGCGATGCCGCGCTCGGCACGGTGAGTTGGATGTCGTACCAGCCCGCCATCGACACCGCCGAGAACAAACGCTTCGTGCAGGCCTTCGTCAAGAAGTTCAAGAAGGAACCGGTCTACAACAACCATCTCGGCTATCTGGCGGGGAAGGCGTCGGGCGAGGCGCTGAAAGCCGTCAACGGCAACGTGGAAGATCAGGCGCGCTTCCTGGACGCGCTTCGCAAGGTCCGTTTCGCGGCGCCGGGCGGGGCCTTCCGTTTCGACGACAAGCAGAACGCGGTGATCCCCACCTATTTGCGCCGCGTCGAGAAGGTGGGAGGCAAGCTCCAGAACACCGTGTTCGACGTCGTGCAGGACGTCGACCAGTTCTGGAAGCCGCCGAAGCGGTAGCCGCTCAGCCGCGCTCGAGCTTCGGCAACACCGTCTCCGCGAACCGTTCGATGTTCTTGCAGGCGAGCGCATGCGGCATGCTGCCGAACTGGAAGAGGCCCATGAGCACGCCGGCGCCCAGCTCGCGCATCTGCGCCGTGATCTGAGCCGCGACGTAGTCGGCGTCGCCGACGATCGTGATGCCTTCCTTCTGCGTCAGGTCGAAGTCGAATTCGTAGAGGGGAACGTCTTGCGGCGGCGCGCTCTGACCGAGGAGCTTCATCGAGCCGCGGTGATAGCTGAGCAACTTCTGCCAGAAGTAGTCGAGGTGCGGCTCCGCCTCCTCGCGCGCTCGCGCGTTGGAATCCGCCACGTAGATGTGGCGCATCACGTGGCAATCGGCGGGCGTCGGCGTCCAGCCGTGCGCCGCCGCGAACCGGCGATACCGATCGAAGATCCCCTTGCTCCTCACCGTCGACCGGTACGCGGCGCCCGTCGGCACGCGCCGGCGCGCCGCGAAGTCCAGCCCCTCGTCGCTGTCGGCGGGGAGCACGATCGGCGGGTGCGGCTGCTGCAGCGGTCGCGGCCAGATGCACACGCGGTCGTAGTCGAAGTGCTTGCCGTGCCACGCGAACGGCTCCCGTGTCGTCCACGCCTTGACGATGACGTCCCACGCTTCCTCGAGACGCTCGCGCGCCTGCGGCAGCGGCACGCTGAAAGCCAGATATTCCTGCGGCACGCCGCGGACGAAGCCCGAGATGATCCGCCCGCCGGACATGAGGTCGAGCATGGCGATCTCTTCCGCCAGCCGCACGGGGTGCGCGTGGAGCGCGGGCAGGTTGCCGAGGATCCCGATCTTGATCCGCCGCGTCCGCTGCGTGAGCGCCGCCGCGATGAGATTCGGTGACGGCATGAGGCCGTACGGCTTCGCGTGGTGCTCGTTGATGCAGATCGCGTCGAACCCGTAGTCCTCGTAGAGGACCATCTGGTCGAGGTGCTCGGCGTAGACCTGCTGACCGCGCGCGGGGTCGAAGAGCGCGTTCGAGTCCGGATAGTGCGAGGGCTCCTCGAGATGGGGCCACGGGATCAGGTCGAAGGCGTAAACCTTCATCGCGCGTCGTTCGCCCACATGATGTCTCGCGAGCGTAGCACGTCGGCTATGCTCCCTTCACGAAGGAGAAGCGAATGCGAACACGAGATGATCGCGTGGCTCGAAGACGAGGGAACGCTGGCGTAAGATGAGTCATCCCGACCTTCCGAGGTGAGCCATGGCATTCCCGCTGACGTCCGCCAAGCCGTCGTCGCTCGGGCTCGATGATCGCGCGCTCGACCGGCTCCAGGAGTTGATCACGAGGCACGTCGCGGAGGGCCGTTACCCGGCGGCGCAGATCGCGCTCGTCCGCCGCGGCCAGTTGGCACTCTACGCGAGCTTCGGCGACGCGCGCACCGAGCCGAAGCGCGTGGCCGCGGGCGACGACACGCTGTGGCTGCTCTACTCGAACACGAAGGTGATCACGGCCTCCGCGGTGTGGCTGCTCGCCGAGCGGGGCGCGCTGTCGTTCACGGACACGATCGCCTCGCATCTCCCCGGCTTCGAAGCGAACGGCAAGGGCGAGATCACGATCCTCCAATTGCTGACGCACCAGGGCGGGTTCCCGGAGGCCGTGGTCCCGGAGGGGGCGTGGACGGATCACGAGCTGCTCCGGCGGACGGTGTGCGGCTTCACGCTGCAGTGGACGCCGGGCTCGCAGGTGCGGTACCACCCGGCCGCCGCGCACTGGGTCGCGGCCGCGATCATCGAAGCGGTGACGAAGACCGACTACCGTGATTTCATCCGCCTGCAGGTGACGGCGCCGCTCGGCCTCGAGAACGAGCTGTTCGTCGGGCTCCCCGACGCGGCGCACGCGCGTGCGTCGGACATGCACGAGCCTGCGGCTGACACGGGCCGACAGGGACTGCGTGCGGACAGCAACTCTGCCCCGTTCCGGCGCGCCGGCGTTCCGGGCGGCGGCGGCTACGCGACCGCGCGCGCGATGGCGGCGTTCTACCAGATGCTCGCGCAGGGTGGCACGCTGAACGGCGTGCGCCTGCTGTCACCGCGCACCGTGCAGTATGTGACGCGCAACTTCACCGGCGATCGCCCCGACCTCTATATGGGGATGCCGATGCACCGCGGCCTCGGCCCGCATTCGCGCGGCACGACGCCGACCATTCGCGGCCTCGGGTCGATGGCGTCGCCGGGCACGTTCGGGCACGGCGGCGTCGGGTCGTCGTACTGCTGGGGGGATCCGGACTCCGGCGTGTCGTTCGCGTATCTCTCGAACAGCCGCGTGCCGGATCCGTGGCACAGCGAGCGCATGGATCGCATCGCGAACATCGTGCATTCCGCCATCGACTAGATACATGGGGGGCTCCGGGCGCCCCCCAAGCCCCCCGCGCTCCGCGCCCCGGCGAAGCCGTGGCGCTCCGCCGGCCCAGGCACGCCGCTTGACGCGCTACGGGCAACCTGTAACCATACCCGCCATGCAGCCGACGAGCTCGTGCACGACGCGCCAGTGGTGGTGGCCGCTCCCCTAAAGGCGGCGCTCACTCACCCCGACACGCATTCGACCGAAGAGCCGCCCACGTGGGGCGGCTCTTTTTTTGAGTCGCTCCGCGCCGACGGCTCCTCCAAGGAGCCGCGATGCGCAGCACGGACAGCTACCTGACGCGCGGAGGGATCCGCGTCCACCGGACGGTCGCGGAAATCCCGGTGACGGACGCGATCGAGCCGGTCATCGAGGCGCTCGACGCCCATCGCGGCGTCCTCCTCGCCTCGAGCTACGAATACCCTGGACGCTACACGCGCTGGGACGTCGGGTTCACGGATCCGCCACTCGCGGTCGTCGCCCGCGAGCGGCGCGTGCGCGTCGAGGCCCTCAACGAGCGCGGGGCGATCCTGCTTCCGGCAATCGATCCGATGTTGCGTGCGCTGGACACCGTCGACGCCATCCAGTGCGACGGCGACGCGCTCGTCGTAACCGTGAAAGCGCCCACGGGCCACTTTGCCGAAGAGGACCGGAGTCGCCAGGCATCGGTCTTCTCGGTGCTCCGCGCGCTGATCGACCTGTTCCGCCACAAGGACGAGCCGCACCTCGGGCTCTACGGCGCCTTCGGCTACGACCTCGCGTTCCAGTTCGAGCCGATTCGCCTCCGGCTCGAGCGTCCGCACGACCAGCGCGACCTGGTGCTCTACCTGCCCGACGAGCTGGTCATCGTCGATCACCGCCGCGAGGTCGCGCAGCGCCGCCGGTACGAGTTCGAGGTGGGAGGACGCTCGACCGAGGGCCTGCCACGTCTTGGATCGGCGCGGCCGTACGCCGCCGCGTCAGGCGTCGCGCGGGGCGGCGATCACGCGCCGGGCGACTACGCCGGCGTCGTGCGTCGCGCCCGCGCGGCGTTCAAGCGCGGCGATCTCTTCGAGGTCGTGCCGGGCCAGACGTTCGTCGAGCCGTGCCCGGCGCCGCCCTCGGAGCTCTTCCTTCGGCTCCGCGATCGCAATCCGTCGCCCTATGGATTCCTGATCAACCTCGGCGAGGCCGAGTACCTCGTCGGCGCGTCACCCGAGATGTACGTGCGCGTCGACGCCGACCGCGTGGAGACGTGTCCGATCTCCGGGACGATCGCCCGCGGAAGCGACGCGATCGGCGACGCCGCGCAGATCCTGGCGCTCCTGAACTCGGCCAAGGACGAGGCCGAGCTGACGATGTGCACGGACGTCGACCGCAACGACAAGTCGCGGATCTGCGTCCCCGGGAGCGTCCGCGTCATCGGCCGGCGGCAGATCGAGATGTACGCGCGCCTGATCCACACCGTGGATCACGTCGAAGGACGGCTGCGGCCCGCGTTCGACGCGCTGGACGCATTCCTCGCGCACGCGTGGGCGGTCACCGTCACCGGGGCGCCGAAGACGTGGGCGATGCAGTTCATCGAGGACCACGAGCGGTCGCCGCGCGCGTGGTACGGCGGGGCCGTCGGCGTGCTCGGCTTCGACGGCAACCTGAACACGGGGCTGACCCTGCGCACCATCCGCGTGAAGGACGGCGCCGCCCAGGTGCGCGTCGGCGCCACGCTCCTGTACGACTCCGATCCCGACGCGGAAGAGGCGGAGACGCGCCTGAAGGCGGCCGCGTTCCTCGACGCCATCCGGCGCCCGCGCGGGGTGGCGGTGGGGCTGCGCGCGGAAGCACCGCAGCCGGGACTCGGCAAGCGCGTCCTCCTCGTCGACCACCAGGACTCGTTCGTGCACACGCTGGCGAACTACCTGCGGCAGACCGGCGCCGAGGTGGTGACGCTCCGTGCGGGGTTCGATCCGAGCGTCCTCGACGAGCTGCGACCGCACTTGGTCGTCCTCTCCCCGGGGCCGGGCACGCCGCGCGACTTCGACGTCGCCGGCACGCTCGCCGACGTCGTACGCCGGGGCCTGCCGGCCTTCGGCGTTTGCCTTGGCCTGCAGGGCATCGTCGAGTACTGCGGCGGCACGTTGAGCGTCCTCGACGCCCCGATGCACGGCAAGGCATCACGCGTGCGTGTCGTCGGCGGCAAGCTCTTCGAGGGCCTGCCGAAGGAGTTCGTCGCGGGCCGCTACCATTCGCTCTTCGCGGTCCGCGACACACTGCCCGCCGCGCTCGCGGTTACGGCCGAGAGCGAGGACGGCGTCGTCATGGCCGTCGAGCACGCCACGCTGCCCCTCGCCGCCGTACAGTTTCACCCGGAGTCGATCATGTCGCTCGAGGACGAGGTCGGGCTGCGGCTCCTGCGGAACGTGGTCGCGCAGCTGACGGGCTGAGGCTTCCCTTCAAGACACTACGCGGTGGGACGGTATTTCGGCGCGAATCGCGCGCCGGTGGCCTGCTCGTACGCGTACGCGAGCTTGATCAGCGTGGGCTCGCTCCACGCGCGCCCCATGAACGTGATGCCGACCGGCAGGCCCTGCACCTGCCCCGCCGGCACGCTCACGAGCGGAGAGCCGCCGAGCGCGGCGCTCTTCGCGCTGCTCCCACGGAACTGATCGCCGTTCACGCTGTCGTACGGCCACGCCGGCGTGGTCGTCGGCGCCACGAGCGCGTCGAGCGTGTCGTGGTTCAGCGCCGCGTCGAAGCTGTCGCGGCCGAGCGTGCGGCACTTCTCCAGCGCGTCGAGATATTCCTTCTCCGTCAATTCGCCCTTCGCCTGCGCGCGATCGAGCAGCTCCTGCCCCATGAACGGCAGGTTGGCGGCGGGATCGCGCTTGTTGAACGCGATGATGTCTTCGAGCGTCTTCACCCTGGCGCCCGTCGTGTCGGCCAGATACGCGTTCACGCCCGCCTTGAACTCGTAGAGCAGCACCATGCTCTCGGCGGCGTTGAGCACGCTGCGATCGAAGTTCGGGATCTTGACCGGATCCATCACCTCCGCGCCCAGGTAGCGGAGGACCTCGATCGCCTGGTCGATC
Organism: Methylomirabilia bacterium; assembly: GCA_041476345.1. Lineage (GTDB taxonomy): Bacteria > Methylomirabilota > Methylomirabilia > Rokubacteriales > CSP1-6 > VGLJ01. The sequence continues at coordinate 2,793 of JBGOTH010000039.1, read as the reverse complement.
ACGGCGTCCGACTTCCCGCTGTAACCGAAATAGCCGTCCCGCGGCACGCCGATGCGCGCCCCGCGCAGCCCGTTCTTGTCGAGGAAGCGCGCGTAGTCGGTGTGCGACTTGCCGACGCTCGCCTGCGTGGCGGAATCGCGCGGATCCACGCCGACCATCGCGCCGAGCAGGATCGCGGCGTCCGCCACCGTGCGCCCGAACGGCCCGACGGTGTCCTGCGTCGCGGAGATCGGAATGACGCCGGCGCGACTCGTGAGCCCGACGGTGGGCTTGATCCCGACGACGCCGTTGACGCCCGAGGGACACATGATCGAGCCGTCGGTCTCGGTGCCGATCGCGACCGCGACGAGGTTCGCGGCGACGGCGATCGCGGAGCCTGAGCTCGACCCGCAGGGCGTGCGGTCGAGCACGTACGGGTTCTTGCCCTGGCCGTTGCGCGCGCTCCAGCCGCTCACGCCCGGTGCCGACTTGAAGTACGCCCACTCGCTCATCGAGGCCTTGCCGAGGATGACGGCGCCCGCCTCGCGCATCCGACCCGCGATGAACGCGTCCTCACGGACGCGCGCGCCGACGAGCGACAGCGTGCCGGCGGTGTTCTCCATCGTGTCCGCCGTTGCGATGTTGTCCTTGAGGAGCACGGGGATGCCGTGCAGCGGGCCGCGCGGCCCCTTGGCCTTTCGCTCGTCGTCGAGCGCGCGCGCGATGGCGGGCGCGTCGGGGTTCAGCTCCTGCACGGCGCGGAGCGTGGGTCCGCTCCGGTCGATGGCCTGGATACGCCGGAGATAGATGTCGACGAGCGACGCGGCGGTGAGACGGCCGTCCTGCATCGCCGCCTGCAGCGCGGCGATCGTCGTCTCCTCGACATTGAAGTCGCCCGGCCCACCGAACGCCTGCACGATCGGGTTCAACGTCATCCCGGCCGCGATGATACCGAACTTGACCTGGCATCACCCACGCCCTACTGTCCCGACCATGAAGATCCTTCTCATCGGCCTCGTCTTCGCGATGCTTTCGTCGATGACGACAGTGCCCGTTCGAGCAGCCGATCCGCCGACGGTCGCACGGATCGGCATCCTATCGCCACAGTCGCCCTCTGCGATGAATTCGGCGCCATTCGAGGCGCTTCGGACAGGCCTTCGAGAACGTGGGTACGTCGAGGGGAAAAATATAGCCTTCGTCTACAGGTGGTCCGATAGCAGCCGTGAGCGCCTCGCTGCCTTCGCTGCCGAACTGGCAAGCCTCAAGGTCGACGTCATCTTTTCCGGCCCTGGCACACCGACGGCAATGGCAGCCAAGAAAGCTACGGCCACGATTCCGATCGTCTTCGTCGGTGTCGGTGATGCGGTGGGCACCGGAATAGTCGAGAGCCTTGTGCGCCCGGGAGGCAACGCGACCGGCCTCGTGAATCAGTCGCAAGACATCGCAGGCAAGCAGCTCGAAATACTCAAAGAAGCCATTCCCGGACTGTCGCGAGTAGGCGTGCTCTGGCGACCCTCCAATCCTTCCTACAAGAATCTTCTGAGGCGCTTCGATCATGTCGTGAGCAAGACCGGCGTGCAGGTCGTACTGGTCGGTGCGGAGAATCGCGAGGAACTTGACTCTGCATTCCAGACGATGAAGAAGAGCCAAATGAATGGCGTGATCGTACAGGCCGATGACTTGTTCATCAGAGAAGGCAAACGCATCGTGGAGCTGGCGGCGACGCACCGAGTGCCGGCGATCTATCGGCTCGGCGAACAGGCGACGGACGGCGGTCTCATGGCGTATGGCCCGAGCATCCCGGACATGTACCGCCGCGCGGCTGGCTATATCGACAAGATTCTGAAGGGCGGCAGGCCCGCCGAGCTCCCGATCGAACAACCAACGAAGATCGAGCTCATTGTCAACCTGAAGACCGCGAAGGCGCTCGGTCTCACGATCCCGCCGGCGCTGCTCGTTCGGGCGGACGTGGTCATCGAATAGCATCCCGGCCACGAGAAGGAGCCACTTCATGCTCATCGCCGATTCGCAAGTCCACCTCTGGGCTGCCGACACGCCGGACCGTCCCTGGCCGCCCGGCCGGGCGACGCAAGCGCAGAAGCCGTATCCCGTCGACAAGGAAGCCATGCTCTTCCAGATGGATCTGGCGGGCGTGACTCGTGCCGTCATCGTGCCGCCGTCCTGGGAGGGCGATCGCAACGAGCTCGCGCTCGACGCCGCGCGTCTCTACCCGGATCGCTTCGCCGTGATGGGCCGCATCGCGCTCGAGAAGCCGGAGAGCCGGGCGCTCGTGGCCGACTGGAAGAAGCAGCCCGGCATGCTCGGCATGCGCTTCACCTTCCACACGGACCTCATGCGCCCGTGGCTGACCGACGGCACGGCGGATTGGCTGTGGGCGGCGGCGGAGAAGCACAACATTCCGCTCATGGTGCTGGTCGGCGGATCGCTCGACGCGCTCGAGAAGATCGCGCAGCGCCACCCCGGCGCGCGATTCACGATCGACCACGTCGGGCTCACCCGGCTGACGAAGGGCCCCAACGTCTTCGAGGATCTGCCGAAGGTCTGCGCGCTCGCGAAGCTGCCCAACGTCGCCGTGAAAGCGTCCGGCATGCCGTCGCTCTCGCAGGAAACATATCCGTTCCGCGATCTGCACGAGCCGATCAAGCGCCTCGTCGACGCGTTCGGTCCGCGGCGCACGTTCTGGGGCACCGACCTCACGCGGATGCCGTGCACGTACTACGAATGCGTCCACCTCTTCACCGACAACCTGCCGTGGCTCGCGGGCGAGGACCTCGAGTGGGTGATGGGACGCGG
>JBGOTH010000038.1:0-12340 GCA_041476345.1 Methylomirabilia bacterium | reverse complement strand
GTCCTGTGTCGTGTGATCCACTGACGTCCGTGGGAGGGGCACATGGATGGAATCGGCCTGAGTCTTCTCGTGACGCTCGGCGCGAGCATCGCTCTTCTTCTGTGGCGGCGAAGGCGGCAGCAGCGACTACAGGTCACCCATCACAAGATGCGCTGCCCGGTGCACGGTGACCAGGCCGAGGTCGCCGTCGCGACCGATCCTGCGGCGCAGTCCGCCCGGCAATATATCGCGGTCACCGGCTGTTCCTTGTTCCCGAACGCCGCCATCGGGCTTCCCGAGCGTGTCGCGTACCTGTCGGACGGGCCGCCGTACAAGGTCCGGCTGGAGCCGCCGAGATCCGTTCCCGTCTACACGACCGGGGTCTCGTGCCGGCAGCCATGTGTCGGCGTGCTCAATATGACGGCGGTGTCCGGGACATCGCTGCCCCTGCTGTGTGCGTCCGGCGCCAGTGACGCGATCGCGTTGGCGGAGCAGGTGCACGGCAGCGGGCGGTTGTCGCGACTGCTCCGGTACGCGGGTATGTGACGCCGCGATCGTCATCACCCGGTAGATCGCGCTTCACTCGGTGAAGCTCTACGCCACCGATTCAGTGCGCGCGGACCAGCCGCAAGAAGGCTCTGGGGTTCAGCGCCGACACCGGAGAGTTACGGTAGTCCCGCGTGTTGCGGGTCACGACGTGTTCCGCGCCGAATGCCAGCGCGGCCGCCGCCTGCATGGCGTCCTCGAGGTCGTGCATGGGCAGACTGAGCGCGGCCTTCATGTGTCGTGTGCCAACCTCCGGCACGTCCATGAAGGCCAGCATCTCGCGGATGAACGGGCGCGCGTCGGGCCGGATCAAGTACGCCAGATTCGAGAGCGAGTGCCAGGCGACGGCGGCCCGGCCCGGTGACGCTTCGGCCCACCGCAGAACCTCGCCGCTCACGCGGGAGGACGCGCGGCCCAGCGCGACGTCGAGGAGCACATCCGTATCGATGAGGACCTTCACTGCGCCCGACGGAGATACTTCCCCTTGAGAGCACGCATCCGGATGTCGTCGGGGCGCGCCTGGGCCAGGCGGAAGCGCCCCGTCCATCGATCGACGAACCGAATCTGCTCATCGCCGGCGAGCGGCGTTGTCCGGAGGTGCTCCTCGACGAGCGCGGACACGCTGGTCCCACGCTCGCGCGCGAGTCGCTTGGCCCGCCGGTTCACGGCCGGGTCCAGGGTGAGAGTCACGCGGTCCTTCATGAGTACATACTATATCAAAACGTATGCATGACCGCCCGCTCCCAGCATCATTTGACAAAAGGGGAGCCGCTCCCTAGTGTTCGCGCACGCCTCGTTGATTCGTCGGTCCCTCACCGCGAAGGAGCCATCATGATCCGGATGCGGAGAATCGCCCGTTGCGGCGCCGTGGCCGCGCTCGTCGTCCTTGCTTTTGCCGCAGGCTCGACCGCCGCGCCGTCGGGTCCGCCCGTCCGCATCGGCGGCACGCTGGCGCTCACCGGGCCGCTCGCGCCGACCGCGCTCCTGCACAAGATCGCCGGCGAGGTCTACGTCGACGATCTCAACAAGCGCAACGGCCTCCTCGGGCGACCCGTCGAGTGGGTGCTGCTCGACGATCAGTCGAAGCCCGAGATCACGCGCAGCCTGTACGAGAAGCTGATCACCGTGGACAAGGTCGACCTGATCATCGGCCCCTACGCCACGGGCGGCATCCTGGCCGCCATGGGCGTGGCCCAGCGCTACAACAAGGTCTTCGTGCACCATTCGTTCGGCATGCCGCACCTCGCGAAATACGAGATGCACTTTCCCACGGCGGCCTTCGGGCCCGAGCCGAATCGCACGCTGCCCACGACGGTGTTCGACGCGCTCGCCGCAACGTCGAAGCCGCCGAAGAGCGTGGCGATCGTCGCCAGCAAGTTCCCGTCCGCGCAGTTCATGTCGTTCGGCGCCAAGGAAGTCGCGGAGAAGCGAGGCCTCAAGGTGCCGCTCTATCTCGAATACGAGTTCGGCACGCGTGACTGGGGCGCCATCGCCGCGCGCATCAAGGACGCCAACGCCGACTTCCTGTGGGTTGGCGCGCTCGGTCTCGACGGCAACCAGCTGCTCGAGGCGATGAAGAAGCTCGACTACACGCCGCCGCGGCACTTCCACCTGTTCCCGGCGCCCGGCCCGCTGGCCATGGCGCCCGACGGCAAGCTCGCGCTGTCCTCCAGTGTGTTCGAGGAGCACCCGCCGTTCCTCCACAACACGGGCGCGGCGAAGCTGATCCCGCTCTTCAAAGAGCGTGCGACGAAGGCCAACGTGCCCTACACGGCCGTCGACACGCAAGTCGCCGGGTCGTTCGCGGCGTGGCAGCTCCTGGAGGCCGCGGTGACCGCGACGAAAAGTCTCGACGACAAGGTGCTTGGGCAGTGGCTCCGGAAAAACCGCGTCGACACGATCATCGGCAAGCTCCGCTTCGACGGCCCCAACAACTACGGCGACGATCTCTTCAAGGTGAAACAGGTGCAGGACGGCAAGTGGCTGGTGGTGTGGCCCCGCGAGTTCGCGGCGCCCGGCGCCCGTCTGCTCCCGCCCTGATCGGATGCCGAGCGCCACGCTGCTCGGCCAGGCGCTCGTGTCCGGGCTCCTGGCCGGCGGTCTCTACGGGCTGCTCGCTCTCGGGCTGAGCCTCTCGTGGGGACTCCTGCGCCTGGTGAACCTCGCCCACTTCGCGCTGGCACTCCTCGGCGCCTACCTCACGTACCAGCTCGGCCACGTCCTGCACTGGCCGCCCTGGCTGGCGGCGGCGGCCATCGTGCCGGCGTTCTTCGCCCTCGGTGTGGCGCTCCACGTCGTGCTGAGGCACTTCCGCGTCACCGAGCTCACCTCGCTGCTCGTCACGTTCGGCCTCGCGGTGATCCTGGAGTCGGTGATCCAGTGGTTCTGGACGGCGGACTACCGCCGCTACGAGACGCCCTACGCGAGCGCGTCGCTGCGCATCGGCCCGTTCTTCATCCCCGTGCTGGAGCTGCTCGCGTGTCTCACGGCCGCCGCGCTCGCGTGCGCGACGTGGGCGTGGCTGCGCTTCACGTACGTCGGCAAGGCGCTGCGCGCGGCGGCGGAGGACGCCGCCATCGCGGGGGCCTTCGGCGTGAACCACCGGCGGCACGCCTTCGTGCTGTCGGGCGTCAGCGCGGCCTACGCCGGCGTCGCGGGCGTGTTCATCGCGCTCATCTCGACCCTGGCGCCCGCGCAGATCTGGGCGTGGCTCGGCGTGGTCTTCGCGGTGGTCATCATCGGGGGCCTCGGCAATCCGGTCGGCGCGCTGCTCGCGGGCTTCCTGATCGGCGTCAGCGAGTCGGTGACCATGGCAGTGGCCGCGCCGGCGTGGGCGCCCCTCGTGTCGTTCTCGATCCTCATCGGCATCCTCGTCCTGCGGCCGGAGCGCGTGTGAGCGAGCGGTGGCGGCTCGTCGCCGGCGTGCTTGGAACTGGCGTCGCGCTCGCGGGCCTGCCGCTCCTCGGCCTGCCTGCGTTCTACGAATCCGTTCTCTATCTCGTCTTCCACTGGATCGCGCTCGCGACGAGCTGGAGCCTCCTGAGCGGCTACGCGGGCTACTTCAGCTTCGGGCACGGCGCCTTCTTCGGCGCCGGCGTCTACACGACCACGACGCTGGCCGCGATGTACGGCGTGCCCTTCCTCGCGACGTTGCCGGTCGCGGCGGCGGTGGCCGCGCTCCTGAGCGCCGGCATCGGCGTCGTGGTGTTCCGGGTGAAGCGACTGCGCGGAGAGCTGTTCGGGCTGCTCACGCTCGCCATCACGTTCGTGCTCGGCACGATCGTGCTGAACACGCGCCTCGACGGCGGACCCGGCGTCTACCTGAGCAACGTGCCGCTGCCCCGTCTCGTGGCGTCGCCGACGGGAACCTTCTACCTGCTCGCACTCGGTCTCGCGACGGTCACGGTCGCCGGCGCCTGCCTCGTCACGCGCGCGCGGCTCGGCCTCGGGCTCTACGCGATCCACGACGACGAGGACGTGGCGGAAGTCGAGGGCGTCCCGACGTTCGCGTACAAGCTCGTGGCCTTCGCGCTCTCCGCGGCCGTCGCGGGAGTCGCGGGCGGCATCCACGCGATGTACGTGAGCTACGTCACGGTCGGCGATACCTTCTCGATCACCGTGCCGCTCTACGTCGTCCTGATGAGCGTCCTCGGCGGCGCCCGCCACTGGCTCGGGCCGGCGGTGGGCGCTACAGTGATCACCGCGTCGCTCTACGCGTTCACGGGCGGCGAGCAGGCACTCCTCGGCCGCGCGCTAGTCGCGCTGATCCTGATCGCCGCGATCCTCGTCGTGCCGGAAGGGATCGTCCCCACCGTGCTCGCGCGCGTGCGCCGCGCGCGCGCACAACCCCGCGAGGCTGCCACCACACCGGCGCCGGCGCTGCCGCGCGTGGAGGGCGCGGCCCTCGAATGTCACGACGTGTGGAAGGCGTTCGGCGGAATCGAGGCGCTCCGCGGCGTGAGCCTCACCGTCGGGCGTGGTGAGATCGTCGGGCTCGTCGGGCCGAACGGCTCCGGGAAAACGACACTCATCAACGTCATCAGCGGGCACTACGCGATCGATCGCGGCCGGATCACGCTGGGCGCCACCGTCCTCTCCGAGCGCCCGGCGCACCGCATCGCGGGCCTCGGGGTGTCGCGGACGTACCAGATCCCGCGGCCGTTCGCGCACGGAAGCGCGCTCGACAACGTGGCGCTGGCCGCGACGTTCGGCGCGGCGCGCCGCACGCCGCGCGAGGCACGCGCGGAGGCCCACGCGTGGCTCGAGTTCACGGGGCTCGCGCGCCGCGCGGCGGCGCTCCCGCACGAGCTCAACCTGCACGAGCGGAAGTTCCTGGAGCTGGCGCGCGCGCTCGCCGGCCGCCCGCGCGTGATCCTGCTCGACGAGGTGCTGTCGGGGCTCAACCCCGGCGAGATCGCGAGCGCGATCTCGCTGCTGCGCGAGATCCGCGCGCGCGGCGTCGCCATCCTCTTCGTCGAGCACGTCATGCGCGCGGTGCTGGAGCTCTCGGACCGCGTGGTGGTCCTGAACGAGGGCGAGGTGATCGCCGCCGGCACACCGCACGAAGCGATGCGGGCGCCGCGCGTGGTCGACGTCTATCTGGGCAAAGGCCACGTCGTTGCTTGAGGTGCGCCACCTGGCGATCGCCTACGGCGACGCGCCCGCCGTCTGGGATGCGTCGCTGGATGTCGCCGAAGGCGAAGTCGTCTCCGTCATCGGCCCGAACGGAGCCGGCAAGAGCACGCTGGTCAACACCATCGCGGGGCTACTGCAGGCGCGGTCGGGAGTGTTACGCTTCGCCGGGGTGGACCTGCGCGCCGTGCCGCCGCACCTGGTCTGCGGCTACGGCATCGCCGTCGTGCCGGAGGGGCGGCGGCTGTTCACGCGGATGTCGGTGGAGGAGAATCTCGAGGTCGGCTGCTACCGCGACGAGGCGCGCCGGGCCCGAGCGGCGACGCTGGATCGCGTGTACCGGCTGTTCCCGATCCTCCGCGAGCGGCGGCGCCAGCTCGCGGGATCGCTGTCCGGCGGCCAGCAACAGATGGTGGCGATCGGACGGGCGGTGATGGCCCGGCCGCGCCTGCTGCTGCTCGACGAGCCGTCGCTGGGCCTGGCGCCGGCGGTGGTGGACGCGATGTTCGACACGATCCGCGCGATCCACGACGAGGGGGTGGCGATCCTGCTCGTCGAGCAGAACGTGGTGCGAGCGCTGGAGATCGCCGACCGCGCGTACGTGCTGGAGGAGGGACGGATCGTCGCCGGCGGCCCGCCGGAGGTTCTGCGACGGGAGCCCCGTATCCAGGAAGCGTATCTTGGTCTTCCCGAAACAGTGAAGGAGGCATGACGATGGCTGTGATCAAGGTGAAAGACCTCGCGTATGTCCGGCTTCGCGCGCCGGAGCTGGACGTCCAGGAAGAATTCCTCACGCACTTCGGTCTGACGCGCGCCGCGCGAACCCCGAACGCGCTCTACATGCGCGGTACCGGCCCGCGTCACCATCTCCACGTGACGGAGACAGGGCCGCCCGGCTTCGTCGGCTTCGGGTACTACGCGGCGAGCGAGGACGATCTGCGGCGCGTGGCGAAGGCGCCGGGCGCGTCGTCGGTCGAAAGCATCGACGAGCCCGGCGGCGGGAAGCGGGTGCGACTGCGCGAGCCGAACGGCTACCAGATCGAGGTCGTGTACGGCATCGAAGACGTGCCGGAGATTGCCGTGGCGGAGACGCCGATGAACACGGGCCGGGAGCCACTACGCCGCGCCGGCACCCTGATGCGTCTCAGAAAATCGCCGACGCCGATCAAGCGGATCGGCCACGGCGTGATGGGCACGCCGAAGGTCAAGGAAACGGTGCAGTGGTTCCGCGACACGCTCGGGTTCATCTGCTCCGACGACGTGTACGCGGGCGACAAGAACAACATCATCGGCTCGTTCAATCGTGTCGACTGCGGTGACGAGTACGTCGACCACCACACGCTGTTCTGCGTGATGAACGAGCGCGCGGGCCTCAATCACACGTCGTTCGAGGTTCCGGACGTCGACGCGGTGTTCAAGGACCACGAATATCTCGCCGGGCTCGGCAAGTACGAGCACATGTGGGGCGTGGGCCGGCACCTGCTCGGCAGCCAGGTCTACGACTACTGGTGCGATCCGTGGGGTCGCGTGCACGAGCGGTGGGCGGACACCGACCGGCTCAACGCGCGTACGCCGGGCAACCTCCTGTCCGCCGAAGAGGCCTTGATCAGCCAGTGGGGTGAGCACCCGCCGGAGAAGTTCATCAAACACGTCTCCGTCTAGCCGCGAGCAGAGAGGAGCACACCATGGCCTACGACCTCCTCATCAAGAACGGTCGCATCATCGACGGCTCCGGTCGTCCCGGGTTCCACGGCGACGTCGGCGTGGAGCGCGGCAGGATCGTCGAGCTCGGACGTCTCGACGGCCCCGCGCACCGGACGATCGAGGCCGACGGACGCGTCGTCGCGCCGGGCTTCGTCGACAACCACTGTCACTACGACGCGCAGGTTCTACGGTCGTGAACGGCGAGGTGCTCCTGGAGAAGGGCACGCACACCGGCAGTCATCCGGGGCGCGTGCTCCACAACGCGCGACGCCAGAGCACACGATGAGCTGGAACGGCGAGACCGTCATCGACCTCGACTCCCACGTCATCGAGCGCGCGGACCGGTTCTACGACGACTACATCGATCCCGCGTACCGCGGCCACTATCGGCAGCTGTGCGAGGCCATCGCGCAGCAGGAGAAGGCGGGGCACCGCTACTCGCTGTTCGGCAGCCGGTCGTCCGTGATCGAGCCGATCGAGACGGGACGACCGCTCGGCGTCCGCGACACGTTCGGCATGACCCGGCGCTCGGGAATGGAAGGCGGCCGCAAGGCCTTCCCGCCGGGCCGCGCGGATGCGCTGCCTCCGATCCGCGCCGAGGCGAGCTGGGACGTCAAAGTCCGCCTCGAGGACATGGACCGCGCGCTGGTCGACGTCGGCGTGCTGTACCCGACGCACGTGTCGAGCTACTGCGCGCTGCGCGACGCCGGTTTCGAGAACGCACTGTATCGCGCCTACCACCGCTGGGTCGCGGACTTCTGCGCGCAGGCGCCGACGCGGCTGACGTGGACGGTGGTGGCGAACATGCGGGACGTCGCCGCGGGCGTCGCGGAGGTCAAGGCGTGGGCGAAGGACCCGAATCTCGTGGGCATCTACATCTCGCCCCAGGCGCCCGACGGCAAGCTGCTCGACAACCCGGACCTGCATCCGCTCTACGAGGTGGCGCAGGACCTCGACCTGCCGTTGCTGGCGCACGGCGGCACGGCGCGCCCGCCGTACGGGCCGGGCACGTTCGATCTCGACGGCGCGTGGTTTCTCCTCCACAGCTTCGCGAATCCGTGGGCCGGCATGGCGGCGCTCGGCGCGCTGATCGGCGGCGGGGTGTTCGAGAAATTTCCACGGCTGCGGGCCGCGATCATCGAGACCGGGGGCGGCTGGCTGCCGCTCGCGCTGGATCGGCTCGACACGCACTACCTGATGTCGCCGGGGCACGTCCCGAACCTCAAGCGCCTGCCGCGCGAAGTCTTGGCGGAGGGCCGATATTTTCACGCGATCGACAGCTGGGAGCGGTCGGTGGAATTTTGCGTGCAAGAGCTCGGCGAAGACCTCTGGCTCTTCGCGACCGACTGGCCGCACGGCGACACCGCATGGCCGGAGAGCGTGCAGCAAATTACGGATCGGCCGGGCCTCTCGGCGACGGCACGGCGAAAGCTTCTGGGCGGGAACGCGCTGCGCTTGTGCCCGCGGCTCGGGAGCATCACCGGCGGTCGCTGATGCGCGCGTGATCGAAGGCTTCATGGTCTTGCCGCTCGGCGCACCGTTTCGTCCCGGCCTCGACCCGCTGCCGACGCACCACGAGGCGTGGGCGGTGGTGAAAGATGAGTGGGGCCGCGCCGCGCACGGAGAGCCGGTAGCATCCCTGCGCCGCGTGCAGGTACCGGTGCCCACGCTCGGCCCCAACGACGTCCTCGGCTACGTGCTCTACGCCGGCCTCACCTACAACACGATCTTCGCCGCGCGCGGCGTGCCCGTGTCCGTCTTCGACATGCACGACCGGGACGTGCACGTGCCGGGCAGCGGCGCCGTCGTCCTCGTGGCCGCGCTGGGGAGCGAGGCCGCGCGCGAGGGGCGGCTCAGGATCGGCGAGCTCCGCGTGCTCTATCCCGGCGTGTCGAACCTCCTGTCGCCGCGCGCGGGCGACGATCCCATGCACGCCGACTTCAAGATCCAGGGCTACGAGACGCCCGACGGCAGCTTCGCGCAGTTCGTACGGGGCCAGGCGCCGCAGCTTCTCGCGCACTCGGAGCGGCTCACGCTGCCCGAGGGCTCGTCGTTCATGCTGGACCTCGAGACGGTCTACAAGGCGCTCTACGACGTCGCCCGCGTGCGGCAGGGGGAGCGCGTCTTCGTGGAAGGCGCCGCGGGTGGCACCGGCATCTACGCCGTCGCCTGCGCGGCGCTCCGTGGCGCAACGGTGACGGGGCTCGTCTCCACCGAGGAGAAGGGCGCGCTCATCCGGCAGCGAGGCGCCTCCGCGCACGTGAACCGCAAGGGCCCGGCGATGGCGGGCGTCTTCACCGCGGTGCCCGCGGATCCCGCGACGTGGGCCGCGTGGGCCGCGGCGGGACGCGCGCTCACCGATGCCGTGAGCGCGGACGTCGTCGTGTCGTCGGTCGGCCGCGACCTCTTCGCGCGCATGGTGCAGATCCTGGCGCCGGGTGGGCGGCTCGTCTTCTACGGCGCGACGAGCGGCTACACGCTGACCTTTCTCGGCAAGCCGGGCGCGGCGACAACGGTCACGATGCTGGCGCGCGCGGAGCTCCGGCCGAACGAAGGCGTGCTCGTCTATCACGACGGTGACGACGACGCGGTGGCAACGGAGGCGATCGACGCCGCGCTGGCCATGGGCGCGCGTGTCGTCGCCGTCACGCGTCTCGACGCCCAGGCGGCGCGCGTGAAGACCGCGCACCGCGTGGCGGGTGTCGTCAGCCTGGAGACGCTCGCACGGAGCGGCAGCTTCCTCTGGCCCGACACGATGCCGGACTACGACACCGATGCCGACGGCTATCGCGCGTACCAGGACCGCACGCTGAAGCCGTTCGGGCTCGCCGTTGGTCGTCTCCTCGCCACCGCGGACAATCCACGCGGCAACCCCGATCTCGTCGTGGAGCGCGCGAGGCAGGATACGCTCGGCGTGAGCACGTTCCTCGCGCGGCCGTTCTCGGGCCGCGTGGTCTATCTCGAGGCTACCGAGGGCCGGCGTTACGCGTTCTACGCGCCGAACGTGTGGATGCACCAGAAGCGCATCCTCTTCCCCTCGTTCACGATTCTCGCGACTCACCTCTCCAACGCCCACCAGGCGGACGAGGTGGTGCGGCTGCTCGACGAGGGCGCGCTCACCGTGCACCCGCCCGCCGTCGAGCCGTGGGATGCGCTCGCGCAGGCCACCCAGGCCATCCACGAAAATCGCCACGCGGGAACGACGACGGTGCGTGTCGGCGCGACGGCCGCGCTCGACTCCGCCTGCACGGCACGGCAGGTCTACGAGGCGTGGGGCTCGCGGTTCCTCGACGGCGCCATCGTCAAGGTGCGCCTCGATCCCGTGCGGCCGCGGCACCCGGAGCTCGTCGCGCTCATCACGTTCGACAGCCCGCCGGCGAACGCGATCAGCAGCGCGACGCTGGACGATCTCGAGAAGGCGCTGGATGCGCTCGAGAGCGAGCGGCACCTCAAGGCGTGCGTCGTCACCGGCGCGGGCGCCATGTTCGTGGCGGGCGCGGACATTCGCCAGCTCCGCGCGTTCGCCACGCCGGACGACGTCGCGGCGATGGCGCGCCGCGCGCAACGCGCGTTCAGGCGGCTGGGGACACTCACCGCGCCCGTCGTGTCCGCCGTCGACGGCTACGCGCTGGGCGGCGGCAACGAGCTGCAGATGGCGTGCGCGTACCGCGTAGCCGCGGCACGAGCGGAGCTCGGCCAGCCGGAGATCAACCTGCACCTGCTGCCCGGCTTCGGCGGCACGCAGTCGCTGCCGCGCCTGGCGCTCCGCCACGCGTCGATCACCGGCGGTCAGGGATTTACCGCGGTCGTCGAGGCGCTCGCCGTGCTGCTCGACGGCCGGCGCCGCTCGGCCGAGGCGGCGTGCCGCCTCGGAATCGTGGACGAAGTCGCGCCGGCGGATGCGCTCTCGCACGCGCTCGGCATCGCGCGACGCATTGCGCTCGGCGAGTTCACCGGCAGGCTGTGGTCGCCGCTGGCGCACGGCGCCCCCATGGCGTTTCCCAACGTGGAGCGTGATCCTGAGATCGCGCGGCTGCTCGCGCATCACGGGCGCATCCCGCGACCGGCCGCGCGCGTGATCGTGGAGGTCGTGCGCGCGGGGCTGACGGAAGGCCTCGAGCGCGGCCTCGAGATCGAAGCGCGCGAGTTCGGGACGCTCACGGCGTCGGACGAGGGCCACGCGGGCATCGATCGCTTCCTCGCGCGCCGCTCGCTCCCCCTGCCGCTCCGCCAGCGATGACGGCCGGGTCGGCGGCCGGCTAGCCTGGATTATTCATGAGCGGGGCCGGGGTGCCGCCTCCTTGTATATTTCACGTGGTGCTGATGCACTCTCGTTGGGCGCGACAGACCGTGGAGCCTCCAAGGTCACGAGACCGAAGGACAGCAAGGGTCGTCGCGCTCCATCTCACCAAAAGCCCGAACAGTTGCCGGGGCCGCGAGCCCGTATCCACAAGGTCGGGCGTGAGAGGAGAGTCGCCATGAGCGTGTTCGTAGGGATCGACGTCGCGAAGCGGCAGCTCGATGTGGTCCAGCGCCCGACCGGCGAGCGGTGGACGGTCACGAATGATGTGGACGGGATTGCCGGCCTCGTCGAGCGCCTGCGGGCGACGCCGGGCGTCACGCTGATCGTGCTCGAGCCGAGCGGGGGCTATGAGATGTCGGTGGCGGCGGCGCTGGGGGCCGCGCAGCTCCCGGTGGTCGTGGTGAATGCGCGGCAGGTGCGCGATTTCGCGCGAGCGGTGGGCCGGCTGGCGAAGACCGATGCGATCGACGCCGCCGTGCTCGCGCAGTTCGCCGAAGCGGTCCGCCCGGCGCGGCGCCCTCTGCCGGATGAGGTGACGCAGGAGCTGCACGGCTGGCTGGCACGTCGCCGGCAGCTCCTTGAGATGGTGCTCGCCGAAGAACAACGCCTGGCCCTGGCCGCCCCCGGGATTCGGCCGCAGATCCACCAGCACGTCGAGTGGCTGCGGCGCCAGCTCCACGACGTCGACCACGCGTTGCAGACCATGATTCGCCGCAGTCCGGTGTGGCGCGAGCAGGAGGATCTGCTCCGCAGCGTGCCCGGGGTCGGGCCGGTGCTGGCGACGACGCTCTTGGCGGATCTTCCCGAGCTGGGCCGGCTCGATCGCAAGCAGATCGCGGCCCTCGCCGGGGTGGCCCCGTTGAATTGGGACAGCGGGCAACATCGGGGCACGCGCCACATTTGGGGTGGGCGCGCCCCGCTGCGCGCGACGCTCTACATGGCGACCGTCGCCGCAGTGCGCTGCAATCCCATTCTCCGCGCGTTCTTCACGCGGCTGTGCGCGGCGGGCAAACCGAAGAAGGTCGCGCTCACCGCGTGTATGCGCAAGCTCCTCACGATCCTCAACGCGATGATCAAGCACCGGGCGGCCTGGAAGCCGGCCTTGGCCGCTTGACAACGGAGACAGTTGCTGTCCTCGCCGAGGCGGCTGCGGATGTCGGCCGTCCACCCCGGCCC
>JBGOTH010000037.1:0-12341 GCA_041476345.1 Methylomirabilia bacterium | reverse complement strand
TACTCGAAGAAGTAGACGGGCCGCGTGACGCCGTCGCGCTCCCGGTGCTCGACACGGATACCGCCCTCGGCCGTGAACCGTTGGAACGGGACCTCGATCACCCGCTCGATCTCGTGCCCGTCCGGCTGCCACGCGACCGGCCCTCGCACGACGCCGACGATGGGCGTGATCACGAAGTTCGTGGCGAACGTCTCGGTGTCGTCGAGCGTGCCGAGCGGCTCGACCGCCGCCCGCGGAAGCGCGATCTCTTCCTCGCACTCGCGGAGCGCCGCCTCGAGAAACGACCCGTCGCCCGGGTCGACAGCACCGCCCGGGAACGAGATCTGACCTTTATGGTGGCTGACCCGGTCAGTGCGCTTGGTGAACAGCACGTACGGCGACCCCGCGTGATCGACGATCGGGAGGAGAACGGCGGCAGGGATCAGCGCGCCCGGCGGCACTTCCCGGCGTGAGCGACCCGTGAGACGCGCGCGCGCGAGGGCCACCAGCGCGTCGGTGCTGAGCGTGGTCGGCTCGCGCGTCACGACATCACGAAGCCGCCGTCGACGTTCAGCGCCTGCCCGGTGATCGCGGCGGACTCCGGAAGCGCCAGGAACACCGCGGCGTTGCCGATTTCTTCCGCCTCGATCATCCGGCGGAGCGGGACCTGCCGCTTGTAGTAGCGGTCGAAGATGTCCTCGCCGGACATCGGTCCGGCCTTCGTGGACTGGACGGCAACGCCCATCCCCGCGCGCACGTACCCCGGGCAGATCGCATTCGCGGTGATGCCGCGGTGCCCTTGCGATCCGAGCTCCGCCGCGAGCGCGCGCGTGAGGCCGATCACGCCGTGCTTCGACGCGACATACGCGCTGACGTAGCCGTAGCCGCCGACGCGGCCGAATACGGAGGCGATGGTGAGGATACGGCCCGTCCCGCGCGCGATCATATGCGGCAGCGCCGCCCGCACCGCGCGGTAGGTGCCATTGAGGTTCACGTCGATCACGCGAAGCCATTCGTCGGGGTCCTGATCGACGAGGAGTCCGCTGGTCCCGAGCCCGGCGCAAGTCACGACCACGTCCACGGAGCCGAGCTCGGCAACCGCCCGTGCCATGAGCGCCTGCATGGCGCCGAGATCGGTCACGTCGGCGGGCACCGCGAACGCGCGAGCACCGTCACCCCGGAGCAGTGACGCTGTCTCTTCCGCCGATGCGCCCGTGTCGCTCGCCGCCACCGCCGCGCCTTCGGCGGCGAACGCGCGCGCGACGGCCCGACCGATGCCGCCGCCCGCCCCCGTGATCACCACCGCGCGGTCGCGCAGCCGCACGCCGGTCAGACGAACCGCGCGGAGACCGAGCCGAGGCGGGTGAAGCGGGCACGCACCGTGTCGCCGGCCTTCGGGCGCAGCAACACGGAGACCGAGCCCGTCATGACGACATCGCCGGCGCGGAGGCCGAGGCCACGCGTGCCGAGGTGATTCGCGACCCACGCGAGGGAGTTGATGGGACTGCCCAGGACCTCGGCCGCCGTGTTCGTCGCCGCGATCGCACCGTTCATCTCGTACACGACACCTTCGAGCGCGAGGTCGAGATGCGTCACGTCGGTGAGCGGCGCGCCGAGGACCACCGCGCTCGCGAAGACGCCGTCGGCGACGGCGTCGATCACCGTCGGCTTCCCCGCGTACCGAAAATCGACCAGCTCGAGCGCCGGCACCGCTCCCTCCACCGCGAGAAGCGCTTGCGGAGGCGTGACCCCCGGCCCGGCGAGCGACCGGCCCATCACGAGGGCGATCTCGACTTCGACGGCGAGCCCCACGAAGCCCGCGGCGGGGACCTCGGCGCCCGTCGCATAGACGCCTGATCCGAGGAGGAACGCGCACGCCGGCGAATCGGTGGCGAAGGCCTGCTGCGTCGCACGGCTGGTGAAGCCCACTTTCCAGCCGATCACCTGCTCGCCCCGCGCGACGAGCGTCTGGCGCACGCGGTCCTGCACGTCGTACGCATCCGCCAGCGAGAGCGAGCGCCCCTCCGACGGCGGCGGCCCCGCGACGCGACTGGCGCGCGCGGCGAGAACGTGCGCGACGACGGGCTCCGGGGAAACAGTCACCGGCGCCGCTTCTTCGCCGACCTCTTCTTCGCGGTGGCGGCTCTGCGCGTGGTGGGCGACGGGCGGGCGGCGGCGCGCTTCCCTGCCGCGCGGGACGGGCGGGCCCTCGAAGTCTGCAGGTACGCCTCGTTGCGCCGGCCGATGTCGCCACGCACGATCGGACCCGCCTCGACCAGACGGATCCACGCGTCGAGATCACGCTTCAACTCGGGAAAGCAGTTGTCTCGATACGCGCGAAGTGCCTGCAACGCTGCCGGATCCTTCCAGGGCTTCAACACGAAGGCCGCGGCGGGGTCGCCGGGATCGAAGGGCGCCTCGGTCGCAAGCGTCATCACGACGTAACGCCGGGTGAGAGCGGTCATCGCGCTAGAGACTAACTGGGGAGCGTCGCGGTCGCAAGTCGCTCACGCGAGCACGCGCGGCAGGCGCCGGGCGAGGAAGCCCGCGCACGTGACGAAGAGAAGGACGGACGCGACGAGCAGGCTCACGTTCGTGCGCCGGTCGTCGATCGTTCCGCCGAGGGCGACCGCCACGGTGAAGACGCTGTTGTTCACGACGTGGCAGGCGATGGCGGGCAGCGCACTTCCCGCCCGCTCCGTCAACACGCCGAGGTACAGACCGAGCACGAACGCCATCGCCGCGTGGATCCACTCCATGTGCAGGAGCGCGAAAGCCACGCTCGTGGAGAAGATCGCGAGGCCCGGCCGCCACACCACGCGCAGCCGTGTCTGCATGTACCCCCGGAAGAACAGCTCCTCGGCTGTCCCGGCCATCACGCCAAGCACCAGAACCGCGGCGAAGAGCTCTCCGCCCTCCACACCCGTGAGCGCGCGACGGATGGCCGGCATCGCGCCCTGCCGGCCAAGGCCGGTCAGCATCGTCAGGGAGTCGAGTATCTGTCCGAGCGAGAGCATGCCCGCGACGGCCGCCGCAAGATCGACGCCGGTCTCGCGGCCGGGCAACAGTCGGAGCGCGGCGGCCTCAACGGGCTGGCTCACGAGGAGGAGCGTCAGCACGAGCGCCGTCGACGACGCGAGGCCGCCGGCGGTGAGACCAGAGACGCCGGCGAGCAGCTCGGCGTCGGGGACATCCGGATTGGCGGCATGCAGCACGCTCACCGCCACGAGCGACACGAGGATGACGGTGAGGACCGCGACGAGATAGGCGAGAAAGACAGGCCAGGCGCGCGGGGTCACCGCCCGAGACCATACACGTTATCCTTGCGACATGCGTGTGCTCGTCACCGGAGGCGCGGGCTACGTCGGCAGCGTCGTGACCGAGGAGCTGCTCGCGTCAGGCCACGACGTCGTCGTCTACGACTCCCTCGCCACGGGTCATCGTGACGCCGTGCCGGCGCCCGCGCGCCTGGTCGAAGGGGACGTGCTCGACACCGCCGCCCTCACCGAAACCCTCCGGAGCCGGCGGATCGCCGCCGTCGTTCACATGGCCGCCGACGCGCTCGTCGGCGAATCGGTGACGCAGCCCGCGAAGTACTACCGGACGAACCTCACCGGCGGCCTCGTCGTGTTGGAGGCGATGCGCGTCGCGGAGGTCCGCACGATCGTGTTCTCCTCGACCGCGGCCGTCTACGGCGACCCGGACACGCAGCCGATCGACGAGGACCACCCGCTGCGACCGTCGAATCCGTACGGCGAAACCAAGCTCGCGTTCGAGCGGGCGCTCGATTGGTACGGCGCGGCGTACGGCACCCGCTCGATCCGTTTGCGCTACTTCAACGCGGCGGGCGCGAGTGCCCGGTGCGGAGAGCGGCACGATCCGGAGACCCACATCATTCCGTGCCTGCTGCGGGCCGCCGCCGGCACCGCGGAGGCCGTCACCGTCTTCGGCGACGATTATCCGACCCCCGACGGGACGTGCATCCGCGACTACGTGCACGTGAGCGACCTCGCACGCGCGCATGTCCTGGCCCTCGAGGCGCTGGCCGCGGGCTGCGCCACCACCAGCTACAACCTCGGATGTGGGGGCGCCGGCACGAGTGTGCGCGAAGTCATCGACGCCGTGCGGAGGATCACAGGCCAGCCCGTACCCGTGCACGTCGGCCCGCGGCGCGTGGGAGACCCCTCCCGCCTGGTCGCGAGCGTCGACCGCATCAGGCTGGCGCTCGGCTGGACGCCGGCCCACCCCAGACTCGAGGAGATCGTCGAGTCCGCGTGGCGCTGGATGCGGCGCTAGCCGGGATTACTCATGAGCGGGGGCCGGGAGTGTGTCCTCTCCTGTCCTCGCTGAGGTGAGGGCACACCCCCGACCCCGCTCGTGAATAATCCAGGCTAGAAATTCAGCGCGGCGTCGAAGAGATCGTAGTTGCGGAGACGCCGGCCCCGCGGCCAGCGGATGGGACGGCTCAGCACAAACGGTACCTGTTGCTCGGACAACCCGCCGTGCGAGCGGAGCGGTGCGTCGAGCCCCGACAGATCGTGCCGGCTCGCGCTCGTTCCCACGACGACGTCGCGTCGCGAGATCACCACGAGATCTCCGATGCGATCGGCCGGCAGCTCGAACCGCGCGCTCGCCTGCGCACGATCCAAAACCAGCTCGATTCCCGCGATCTCGCGGAGCCGCGCGGCCGCGCCTGCCGCCTCTGTTCCCGCCGGCAGATAGACGGTGGCGAACGACCCGAGCGCGCCGTGATGGACGACGTAAGGGTCGGTGATCGGCAGGATCACCCTGGCCTTGCCGGCTCCAAGCCACGCGTCGAGTACCTCCTGGAGGTAGACGATCTGGGGCACCCCCGCGGCGTCGGTCTTGGCGTTCATTCCGTGATCCGCGGTGAGCGCGATGGTGGCGCCGGCACGGGCGAGCCGGGCAAGATAGCCGTCCACCATGCGGTAGAACGCGTTCGCCTCCGGGGTGCCGGGGGCGTGCTTGTGCTGGACGTAGTCCGTCGTCGAGAGATAGATCACGTCGGGGTGCACGCGTTCCATCAGCGTGACACCGGCGGCGAAGACGAACTCGCTCAGATCGGCGCTGTAGACCGACGGGACCGGCCGGCCGACCATCCGCGCCGCGTCGTCGATGCCATGCTCCGCCATGGTGGTCTCGTCGGCTTTCTCCGACGAGAAACAGATGCCGTCGAGCCCATGTCCGAGGAGACGACGAAGCTTGTCCTTGGCCGTCACCACCGCCACGCGCGCACCGATCCCGGCGAGCGCGGCGAGGATGGTGTCGGCGCGCAGATACTTGGGGTCGTTCATCATCACTTCAACCCCCGCATCCGGATCGTAGAAGTAGTTGCCCGAGATGCCGTGCACCGACGGGGGCGCGCCCGTGACGATGGAGAGGTTGTTCGGATTCGTGAAGCTCGGCATGACGCAGTCCGCGATGCGCCAGGTCCCGGAGACACGGACGCCGGCCAGGTAGGGGATGGCGCCCGCCGCCGCTGCCTCGTCGAGGTAGGCGGGCTCGCACCCGTCGACACACACGACGACGAGCGGAGATTCGGGCCGACGGTACCTGCGTCCGTTCACGGTGACCGAGGAAGTGTCCATTGGGGAAGAGAATCGCACAGCCGGGGCGCCGCCGGGCCGGCTCTTTGTGCCTCGCGGGCGGCTTCGACGTCCGCCTTTACGTTTGCCGGCATTTGCGTTATAAAAACCCTTGTGACTCGACTCGGGGCGCTCTTTCTTGTCCTGGCAGTCCTTCTCGCGCTCTCTCCCTTTCCGGCGGCGGCGCAGACCACGGAGGCCGACGTCTACGTCGCGCAGGGCATCGTCGACTTCGATGAGAAGAAATACGACGACGCGCTCGCGAATTTCAGGCAGGCGCTCCAGATCGAGGCCGAGCACGTCGAAGCGCTCTACTACCTTGGCGTCGTCCACATGGTGCAGCGGCAGCCCGACCAGGCCGTGCGCTTCCTCGAGCGCGCGCGCGCTCAAGCCCCGACCGACGCCTCCGTCGCCTACCAGCTCGGCCTCGCCTACTTCGCGCAGCAGCAGTACGACCGCGCGCAGCCCCTGCTGGAAGAGGTCTTCCGAGCGACACCGACCCAGGACAGTCTCGGCTACTACGTCGGGTTCATGCGCTATCGCGGCAAAGACTATCGCGGCGCGGTCAACGCGTTTCGTGCGGGCCGCTCGAGCGATCCCGAAATCCAGCAGCTCGCACGCTTCTACACCGGACTCGCGTTCGCCGTGCTCGGGCTGCCCGCGCAGGCCAGCGCGGAGGTCGAGCAGGCAATGAGCCTGGCGCCGACGTCGGGCCTTACGGGGCCTGCCGAGCGCCTCCGCGACACCCTCGTGGCGGCGCGGCAGAAGGAGCGGCGCCTGTCCGCCGAGGTTCGGTTCGGCGTCTTCTACGACGACAACGTGGCGGTGATTCCGAGCCCGATCAAGTCACAGCACGAGCCGCTCATTCCCTCGCTACGTCATCCGAAGCACGAAAGCTTCGGCCAGTTGGCCGGCGTTCGCGCAGACTACGTCTGGTACCGGGACGAGAACTGGGATGCCACCGTCGGGTACTCGTTCTTCACCACGTACAACGACGACCTGCCGTCGTTCAACGTGATGGATCACCTCGGCAGCCTCGGGCTCACGCGCAAGATGTCGGTCAACAGCATGCCCGCGCAGATCGGCGTGAACTACGCCTTCGACGCGCTCTTCCTGCGGGAGCAGATCTTCGTCCAGCGCCACACCGGCTCGGTCATCGGGGCCCTCGCTGAGGACGACGTGAATCTGACCCAGGGCTTCTTCCGGTTGCAGGACAAGGACTTCGCCAGCGGCTCCCCCAAACCGGAAGACCGCGACGCCCGGAACTACATGTTCGGCGTCCTGCACCTGCTCCGTTTCCAGCAGGACAAGTACCTCATCAAGTTCGGTCTCCAGAAGGACTACGAGTACGCCGACGGGCGGGACTACACGTACCACGGCGAGCGCGTCCAGCTCGGCGCGCTGGCGACGCTGCCCTGGTGGGCCATGCGCTTCAAGTGGGACTTCGACGTTCACTTCCGGCACTACCAGGACAAGAACGTCTTCCTGCCGACCCCGAAGCCCGCAACAACTCGTCGACGTGACGAAGAGCTCAACAACATCTTCCGGCTGGAGCTGCCGCTGCCTGGAAGCTTCACGCTCGCCGGCGAATATCAGTTCACCAACAACGACTCCAACCTGGTGGTCTACCGCTACGGCCGCAACGTCTTCTCGATGATCCTTTCCTGGGCGTACTGAGCGGCCGCCCCATCCGCTCACGCTCGGGCCACCACCGTCCGGCGACCCGTCGCTGCGGGCAAAGTCAGCGCGCCGAGAAAATCCTCCTCTTGAGCCTCCGCGGCACCCACGCCGCGAGAAGGCGCGCCACGCGGGCGACGCTGTCGAGCGACTGCGGGGTGCCCGGCCAGTACCTGACGACGATCCCGCGATCGACGTAGTTCAGAACGCCGTCGACGACGACCGCAGCCAGCAGCGCGTCGTCGAGGTAGCCGACGATCGGAATGAAATCGGGGATGAGATCGAACGGGCTGAGCAGATAGACGGCCGCCGCCGCCAGGGCGATTTTCACACCGCGCGGCAGGGACGGGTCGACGACGAGCCGCGCGATCAACCGGCCGATGTCCGGCAGCGCGCGGATCAGCGCTTTCACGGGAGGCTGTCCGCGACCAACTCGCTGATGTCCTTCACCTGCACCGTGGTCTCCGCTTCCTTCACCTTGCGCCCGAGATCGACCATGGCCAGGCAAAACGGGCAGGCGGTCCCGATGATGTCGGGCTTCGTCTCGAGCAGCTCCTCCACCCGGATGATGTTCACCCGCTTCTCCGCGGGCACCTCCATCCACATGTGGCCGCCGCCGCCGCCGCAGCAGAGCCCACGCTCGCGGCTGCGCGGCGGATCGATCACCTCGAGCCCGGGGACCGCTTTCGCCGCCTCGCGCGGCGCCTCGGTGATCCCGTTGTAGCGCCCGAGGTAACAGGAATCGTGGAAGACGAGCCGTGCCTCCATCCGCTTCGTCGGCCGGATCCGTCCCGACGCGATCAGCTCGTTGATCACGACGGAATGGTGGAGGACCTCGTAGGCCCCGCCGAACTGCGGGAACTCGTTCTTGATGGTGTTGAAGCAGTGCGGACAGTGGGTGATGACCTTCTTGAAGGCGTACTGGTTGATCGCCCCGATGTTCTCCTGTTGCACGGTCTGGTAGAGATACTCCTCACCGAGCCTCCGTCCCACCTCGGCGTGGCAGCGTTCTTCCTGCATCACGCCGAAGCTCACGCCGGCGGCCTTGAGGATCTTCACCACCGAGCGCGCGATCGCCTGATTGCGCTTGTCGTACGAGGCCGAGCAGCCGACCCAATAGAGGTATTCGACTTCCTTGCCGCGCTCCATCAGCGGCACGTCGAGGCCTTCCGCCCACGCGAGGCGTTCGGCCGGCGGCAGTCCCCACGGATTGCCCGCACGTTGGATGTTCTGGAGCGACTGCGGTGCTGTCGAGGGCAGCGCACCCTCCGAGAGCGTCAGGTAGCGGCGCAGGTCGATGATCGTGTCGACGATGTCGATGAAGGCGGGGCACTCCTGCACACACGCCATGCAGGTCGTGCACGCCCAGAGCTCGTCGGCCTGGATCAGCGAGCCGTGGATCGGGCCCGGCAACTCGCCGTGGAGATGGCGTTTCAGCTTCACCATGATTCGCTTGGGCGACAACGCGCTGCCCGCGAGGTAGGCCGGGCACGCCGCCTGGCACCGCCCGCATTCCAGGCACGCGTCGAAGTCGAGCCGCCGCTTCCACGAGAACTCCTCGAGCTTGGAAATGCCGAGGGTCTCAGCCTCCTCGATGTTCTCGATGGAGCGGATGGCGCCGCGGGGCGTGAGCTTCGAGAAGAAGATGTTGAGCGGTGTGGTGATCAAGTGGCTGAAGTACGAATACGGAATCGCCGCGATGAATCCGAGGGAGAGGCCCGCGTGGAAGAGCCAGACCGAGAGGTGCGTGGCCCGCAGCGCGCCCGTGCCCATTCCGACCCCGAGCATCGCCTGCCCGAGCGCCCACCCGACCGGCGACCAGCGCGCCCAGGCCGGCTGCACGACAGCGAGACGACACGCCTCCATCACGAACCCGCTCAGGTTGATGAGGAAGAGGACGAGGAGCACGTTCGCGAAACGCGCGGTCGCATCGATGCGATGCGGCCGCAGGACGAAGCGCCGGAACACCGCCATTCCAAGGCCGACGACGAAGAAGAGACCGAAGAGGTCGAGGACCGTCTCGTAGAAAAGATAGAAGGAGCCCTTGAGGAGCTTGTACCCGAACAGCGGCAGCGTGATGTCGTAGTCGACGGTGGCCAGCACCGTTCCCATGAAGAGGGCGAGAAAGCCCCAGAACATCGTCGCGTGCATGACGCCGGGATACGCCTGCGAGAGCACCCTCGCCTGCCCGAGCGCGTGCTTCACCACCAGCGAGAATCGCGCGAGGAGGCGGTCGAAGCGATCTTCCGGCAGGCCCGCCCGCCACAGCTGGATACGCCGCCAGACGCCGTACGCGAAGATCGCCACCGCCACGACGCTGCCGACGTAGAGAAAAGCCTGGGCCCAGCCGGGAACGTTCCAGAAGGTGTCGCGGAACGGCACGGACGAGATCATCGGCCGCAACGATAGCACGGGATCACGAGTCGGCCAGAAGCCGGCCGAGGATGTCGCGCGCGGCGGAGTAGACGTCGATGCGCCCGGCGGCCACCTCGTCGAACGGACCCGCGAGCTCACCGCGCTGGAGGCGGCGCTCGACACTCGCGCTCAGCTCTTCCACGAGAAGGGCACGCAGCTCGTCGCGCCGGCGCCGCGCGCGCCGTGCCGCGAACGCCTCCCCCGCCTGCAGCATGGCGCGGTGCCGCCGGACGTCGACGAGCAGCTCGGTGATTCCGACGTCCGCCTGCGCTTGCACGGAGAGCACGGGGATCTCCCAGTCGACGTCCTTCGGCGACGTCGGGCTCGCGTAGTGGAGATGCGCGGCGAACTTCAGCTCGGCCATGAGGGCCGGCGCACCCGCACGATCCGCCTTGTTGACCAGGAAGATGTCGGCCGCTTCCATCAGTCCCGCTTTCATGGCCTGAATCGCGTCACCGGATTCGGGAACGAGCACGACGACGGTCGTGTCGGCGAGGCGCATCACGTCGAGCTCCGTCTGCCCCACGCCGACGGTCTCGATGAGAATCCATTCGTAGCCAGCCGAGGCGAGGAGCTTCAGAACGTCACGCGTCGACCGCGCCAGACCCCCGATAGACCCGCGCGTCGCCATGCTCCGGATGAAGACACCGCTGTCGAGCGTGTGCGCCTGCATGCGGATGCGGTCGCCGAGCACGGCGCCGCCCGTGAACGGGCTCGAAGGATCGACGGCCACGACGCCTACCGTGCGGCTTTCGGCGCGAAGGTGAGCCGTCAGCCGGTCGACGACCGTCGACTTTCCTGCCCCCGGAGGCCCGGTGACGCCGACGATGTACGCGCTGTCAACGCGGCCGTGGATCGCCGTCATGATGGTGGGCACGGCCGGAGAGCGGTTCTCCACCTGCGTGATGAGGCGGGCCAGGGCGAGGCGGTCGCCGCGCAGCATGCGCTCGACCAAGGTCAAAGGATCGCGGGACACCGCGAGACTCTAGCACGCCGGGACAGGCGCCTCGGCCAATCCCGGCGTGCGTCGGCTACCGCGCGCGAACGAACGTCAGGTCGGTCTCGAGCTGGATGTCGTTCGCGACCTTGAACACGAAGATCTGCGGCACGGCGATGCCGTGGTCCGAGAACGTGGTGGCGAACTTCGCCCGCACCTTGATGTTGTCGGCGGTGAAGCCGAAGCGCTTCTGGGCCTCCACCTGCTCCGGCGTCAGCGTGATCAGGGTGACGGTGCCGTCAGCGGTGCGCTGCACGGGCTTCTGTTTCACGGTGAGGACCCCCGTGATCTTCGCGGGAACCTCCTTGCCGGCCACCAGCGGGCCCGCGATCTCGACGCTCTTGATCTCGAATGTCACCCAGCGGTTCGCCTCGACGCCGGTGTCGAGAAAGTTCTTCGAGCGCATGTCGGCATCACGCTCCTCGACGCCGGTCTTCACGGCGTTCATGTCCACGCGTACGGTGCCCTTCGCGTCCTGCGGGCGGGCGGAATCGACGGTCAGCGTGCCCTGAACGCCCTCAGCCGCCGTGTTGCCGACGAACGTCTCCAGCGGCGCGTCACTCTTGAAGGTGGCCCGCGAATAATTCGGGAGCAGCTTGAAGACCAACGGCTCCGCGAGCGCCCCCGACGGCGCGACCACGAGGGTGATGACGAGCAGGTACGGGAGGGCGCTTGGACTCATTCGAGCTCCTCTGCGATCTCGAGGGTGCGGATTCGGTCGTGCTATTATCGCGCGCCGATGTGGGATCGCTTGGCTCTCGGCTGGCTCCTTGCGACGCTGCCACCGCAGTTGGCGCCGCAGCGGATGTGGCTCGAGCGGTTGGCATTGATCATCCCCGGACCTGCTGCCAGCCGGTGGCTGCTTCTCGCCGATGCCGCGTGTCTGATCGCGATCGCGCTCGGCTCGAGCCGGCCGCGCGCCGCGGTTCCGCTGACCCTTGGCCTCGGATTCCTGGCCGTGAACGTGGCCGGGATGGTCCTGAACGATTTCTATCTTGGGCTCGCGCTGGTTCACCTCGCGGCAGCTTGCTCCGCCCTCCTGTTGGCCCGACAACGGCGCTGGGTCGGTGTCGCCGCACTGTCTCTGACCCTCGCCCTCGGCATGCTCACCTGACGACTCTGGCGTCGGCAGGCGAGGATCCGTGAATCACATCGTCTGATGGCACTGGCGGCAGATAGGAACGACCTGGGTCCGCGACACGAAGTGCCGGCCGATCTGACTATCGGTCGTGTGCGCGGTGTGACAGCGGACGCACGCCACTCTCACCGGGCCATGCTCGCGGATGGCGTGATACGAGGTTCCACCCCGTCCTTCCGTCTGAGCTTCCATCTCGAACGACTCTGCGGTCTCGACGGCTGGATTCTGGGTCTTCGCCGCGCTCTTGAGGATCGGCGTATGGCACCGACGGCACTCGGCGTCACGCAACGCAAGGCGCATCGTCGTGGGCTCGCGGTACGTGCCGGCGAGGAACCGAATGGTGTCGAAGGCGGCTACACCCCTGACGGTGAACCGCATGCGCAGGTCACCTCCGCCATGGCACTCGATGCAGCCGACCGAGGAATCTTTCACGTGGTGGAAGCCAGCCAGATCGCTGGACGCCGCCGCGGTCAGGCGCTGAAACTTCTCGTCGTGGAGATGGCACGCGACGCAGAAGTGATTGTCACGC